>NZ_KV793231.1:18007-258487 GCF_001808405.1 Trueperella sp. HMSC08B05
CACGGTGCCAACCGAGACCGTCTCATCTTCTCCGACCTCGATCGACTCGAGGACGCCGGCTGCCGGGGCCGGAACCTCGGTGTCAACCTTGTCGGTGGAGACCTCGACGATGGGCTCGTCGGCCTCGACCGTGTCGCCAACGTTCTTCAGCCACGTCGTGACCGTTCCCTCATCGATGGATTCGCCCAGTGCGGGCATCTTAATGGGTTCAGACATGTCTTGCTCCTAGGTCAGTTGTGGGTGTGAAGCGGCTTGCCGGCGAGGGCCAGGATGGCCTCGCCCACCGACTCGTTCTGAGTGGGGTGAGCGTGGATCAGGCCGTCGAAGTCTTCCGGGTAGGATTCCCACGCGACCATCAGCATGCCTTCGCCCACCTGCTCACCCATGCGGGCGCCGATCGAATGGAAGCCCACGATCGGGCCGTCCTTTTCACGGACCAGCTTAACGAAACCGGTGGTGCCAAGCATCTGGGACTTGCCGTTACCTGCGAGGTTGAAGGTGGAGGTCTCCACGTTGTCCTTGCCGAACTTCTCCTCGGCCTTCTTCTGCGACAGGCCCACGGAGGCGATCTCGGGGTTGGAGAAGGTGACCTTCGGGATGTTGTCCTCATTAACGACGGCGGGGTTGTTGCCCGCGATCTCGTCGGCCACGAACAGGCCCTGGAGGAAGCCGCGGTGGGCGAGCTGAACGCCGGGGACGATGTCGCCAACGGCGTAGATGTTGCCAACCCCGGTGTGCAGGCGCTCGTTCGTGATGACGAAGCCGCGATCGATGGTGATGCCCTGCTCCTCGTAGCCGAGGTTGGCGGTGGAGGGGCCGCGGCCGATGGCGATCAGCAGGTATTCGGCGTCGTACTGCTTGCCGTCCTGGGTGAAGACGTGAACGCCGCTCTCGTCCTCCTCAACCCGGTCGAACATGGTCTTGGTCTTGAAAGCGATCTTGCGCTTGCGGAAGGAGCGCTCGAGCATCTTCGACACGTCCTCGTCCTCGTTCGGCACGAGATGATCGAGGCCCTCGATGATCGTCACGTCGGCGCCGTAGGAGTTCCACACCGAGGCGAACTCGCAGCCAATCACGCCACCGCCAAGCACGATGACCGACGACGGCACAACATCCATGGTCAGCGCCTTGTCGGAGGTGATGACGCGGTCGGTGATGGTCTGGCCGATCGTCTTCGAGTATGAACCCGTGGCGAGCACGATGTTCTTGCCCTTGATGCGCTCACCGTTGACCTCAACCGTGTCCTTCGCAACCAGGCGACCCCAGCCGGCGATCGTGTCAATACCCGCGGCGTTCACAAGGCCGGTCAGGCCCTTGAACATCTTCTCAACCACGCCATTCTTGTACGTGTTGAGCGCCCCCATGTCGATGCCTTCGAAGGTGCCCTTAACGCCAATGGAGGGGCCTTCGCGCATTTCGTCTGCAACCTCGGCAGCGTGTAGGAGAGCCTTGGTGGGGATACAGCCGCGATGAAGGCAGGTTCCACCAACCTTGTCGCCCTCAATGAGCGCCACCTTCATACCGAGCTGGGCGGATCGCAGAGCGCATGCGTAGCCTCCGGAACCCGCGCCAAGAATCACTACATCGTATTCCTTTTCAGTCACTTACCTCTCCCTCGAGATCGCCATGGCCCGGTGGGTCCAGACCCGTTCCCTATAATTATTCCACTTTGCGGCCGACATTTCTTCCTCGGCGGGGACAATCGCGTGACTCCAACAGGGCGCGCGGTAGGCTGGGGGAATGTTGTTTTCGAAAAAGAAGGGGCCGCTTTCCCAGCGCCGCGCCAAGAAGGTAACGGTCGAACACCTGACCGAGTTCGTGGCCACCCGCCAGGGGGTCGCCGCCTACTTCGAGGCCGCCACCTCGCGTGACCCGAGCTCGATCGTGCTCGTGGCGAGCGACGGGGAATGGACCCGACGCAAAATCCCCAGCATCGCCGACGCCGCTGAGGTCGCCCGCGATCTGGGGATTGAGCTGTATGAGGTGGCCCGCACCGGTTATCCGCGCGAGATGCGCGAGTGGTCGGCGAAGAACCGGGGCCGCTAGTTCTCCACGGCGGCGAGCAGGGTGCGCAGCATGGCGCCGGTGGCACCCTTCGGCATCACCCCGTAGGGCTTGCCGCGGTTGAACGACGGGCCGGCGATGTCCACGTGCGCCCAGTTCGGCGCGTCCACGAACTCCTTGAGGAACAGGCCGGCCACCAGCATGCCGCCGTAGCGCGAGCCGGAGTTCTTCATGTCGGCAACGTCCGAGTCGAGGCTCTCTCGCAGGTGAGCGGGCAGCGGCATGTGCCAGGCGTCCTCGCCCACCTCGCCCGCCAGGTCGGTGAGGGTCTTGGCGTAGTCGGTGCCCATGATGCCGGTGGTGCGCTCGCCGAGCGCCACCATCTGGGCGCCCGTCAGGGTGGCGATATCAATGATGGTCTCGCTGCCCTCGGCGCTGGCCATGAGCAGGCCGTCGGCGAGGACCAGGCGGCCCTCAGCGTCGGTGTTGTTGATCTCTACCGAGGTGCCGTTGCGGTAGGTAATGACGTCGTCGGGGTGGCCGGCGATACCGGAGACCATGTTCTCCGCGATGCACATCCAGCCCACGATGCGGCGCTTGACGCCCAGCCGCGCGGCGGCCACGAGCACCTCGAGCACGGTGGCGGCGCCGCCCATGTCGGTCTTCATCTCGGTCATGGCATTCGACGGCTTGAGCGAGTAGCCGCCCGTGTCGAACGTGATGCCCTTGCCCACCAGCGCGATCGTGCCCTCCGGCGCGCCCTCCGGGGCCCACTCGATGCGCACCAGGCGCGGGTGGCGCTTCGAGCCACGGCCCACGTGGATGATGCCGGCGGCGTTGATCTCCTCCAGCTCCTTCTCCCGGTACACGGTGACGGTGCAGCCGGCCGCGCTCGCCTCGTCCTCGGCGATCTGGGCGAGCACCTCGGGGTAGAGATCGTTGGGGGCGAGGTTGACAAGGTCGCGGATACGGTTGCCCGCCTCGGCCAGGATCTCGCCGCGCGCCACGGCGTCGTCATCGGCCTCTGGCAGCACGAGCGCGCCGAGCGGTGCCTTCTTCGGCTCCTTGTACTCGTCGAAGACGTAGGCGCCGAGCAGCGCGCCCTCAACAGCCTCGGCCACCTCGGCGACGGGGGAGGCGACGTACAGCTCATCGACCCCGGCGGCAGCGCGCGCGAGCTCGCCAAACTTGTCGCGGGTAGAATCGCCGTTCACGACGACGAACACCAGCTTGCTCGTATCGGCCGGGTTCACTAGCCGGGCAACCCCCTCGCCGGGCTGAAGCGTGGTCAGCGCGGCAACAACGCCGCCAGTGAACTCCGCGTCCTCAACGAGCGTGTCGAGGGTGTAGGACTCGCCATCCTTCGACGCGAGGATCGCGAGGTGGCGAGAAAGGTCCTGGGTGAATTCGTGACAGATAATATTGGTCATTGCCCCAGTATATGTCGCGATAGCCAGAGATTTCTTTCCCGGCCTCCGCGGCTTGGATGGCGGCGGGGTAAACTGAGGCGAACCGAGTTGAGGAGAGGCCCGTGAGCCAAGAACTGACAGACACCCGCACCCGCGCCCACGGGTGGCCCTCCGTCCTCATTTATGCCCTCGGGGTTGGGGCCGTGATCTTCCTGTGGCGGGCCGTGGTGGCGGCCACGAACTCGATGGTGGGCGGGCACTACGGGCTGGCGGTCACCTCCATCCTCGCCGCCCTGTGCTGGGTGCTCGGATTCGCCGGCGCCAAGCACAACGGCCGGCGCATGCGCTACCTGGCCTTCGGGGCGTGGGGGATTAATGTGTTTGCCCCGCTCGCCGGACTGGTGGTGGACTTCCACTACTCCAACCCGTGGTTCGAGGCGGGGCGCACCTACTTCTACCTGCCGACCCTCGGAGCGATTGCGGCCTTCGCGTGGCTCATGTGGTCAAGGCCCGCGGCGATGGCCGCGCGCCAGATGGAAAAGTAGGGCCTACTTCGACTTTGCGCCGCGGGCTTCCTTCATCTCTGCGCGCGTGCCGCCCGCCGGGTATTCGCCCCGTGACACCTGCGGGGCGGGCAGGCGCCAGCGGCGCAGGTAGAAGCACCGGCCGAGCATCTGGAGGTAGAAGCCCGAGGGGACCTCGCCAAACTTGTGCATGGCCGCCTGCTTCGCCCGGCGGCTGACCCACATGGCGTGCAGTAGCATGATGAGGAAGACCACGTACATGCCCCACACTACGGGGATTACGATCTGCGGGAAGCGGCCCTGGAAGAGGATGAGGGGAAGCAGGAGTAGCGCGGCTGGCATGAAGAATGCAGAGATGGGTGCGGCGGCGTCGATGTAATCGCGCCCGAAGGAGCGGATGGGGCCGCGGTGCTGGGCGGGCATGTTGCGCTCGTCGCCCGTGCGCATGGCCTGCTGCTGCTTTTCGTACAGTTCATTCGAGCGGGCGCGCTCTTCGGCCTTGCGTTGGCGCTTTTCGGCCTTGGACAGGGACTTGGTGTCGGCAACAAGGGGGCGGCGGTTGCGCGCTTCGACGTCCTTACGCCGAGGCGTGGGCGCGCCCTTGGCAGCGGTGTAGCCCTTGCGCTGTGGCTCCACAGGAGTGGAGAGCGAGGAGTCTTCCAAATCCGACGTCTTCTTTGATCCGAACACGGCCATCCTTATCTTTGAGCTGTTGGTGTTCAGTCTAACGGCACGGCCCGACATTTCTGGAAACCGCGGCGGTTATGCCCGCCACGGTGTGCGCTAAAGTGGTGGGTATGTACCACGACGTAGTTTCTTCAGTAGATGAATCAATGAACGACTCCCTGGCCGCGCTGTCTGAGCTGGTCGCCATCCCGTCAATCTCCGCCGATTCCTTCGACCAGTCCACCCTTGCCGAATCCGCGCAGTGGATCGCGAACAAGGCCCGCGGCCTCGGCTTTGACACGCGGGTCATCCAGGTCGAGGGCGAGGCCGGAACGGGCCGCCCCGCCGTCCTCGCTACGCGCGCGGGCGAACCGGGCAAGCCCACCGTGGTCCTCTACGCTCACCACGACGTCCAGCCCGTGGGCGACCTGGCCCTGTGGGACACTGACCCGTTCGTGGCCACCGAGCGCGACGGGCGCCTATACGGCCGCGGCACCGCGGATGACAAGGCCGGCGTCGTCGCCCACCTCGCCGCTGTCGCCGCAGCGCGCCCGGGCGTGGGCATCACCCTTTTCATCGAGGGCGAGGAGGAGGTCGGCTCGCCCACGTTCGTCGACTTCCTGCACGCCTACAAGGCCGAGCTCGACGCCGACGTCATCGTGGTGGCCGACTCGAACAATTGGAAGGTGGGCACGCCGTCGCTCACCACCTCGTTGCGTGGCGTCACCCAGGTGTCGGTCACGGTCACCGCGCTCGACCACGCGCTGCACTCGGGCATGTACGGCGGCCCGGTCCTCGACTCGGTCACCCTCGCCTCGCGCCTGATCGCCACGCTCCACAACGACGCGGGCGACGTTGCAGTCGAGGGCCTGCTCGCCACCGACGACACGCCGGTCGACTACCCCGAGGAGGAGTTCCGCTCAGATGCGGGCCTACTGGAGGGCGTGCGCCTGGTCGGCTCGGGTTCGATCACCTCGAGATTGTGGACTAAGCCCGCGATCGCCGTCACCGCCATGGACGTCACCCCCGTCCGCCTCACCTCCAACACGATCTCCCCGTCCACCACCTTCGTGCTCTCCCTGCGCGTGGCCCCCGGCCAGGATTCGGGCGAGGCGGCCGAGAAACTCATCGATCACCTCAAGGCCCACGCGCCCTTCGGCGCGCACGTGGACTGCGTAATCAACGAGCGCGGCCCGGCCTTCCAAGCCTCCGGCCAGAGCGAGGCCTCCCAGCTCATGGAGTGGGCGCTTGGCGAGGCCTGGGGCACGGACCCGGTGGACATCGGCGTGGGCGGCTCGATCCCGTTCATTGCCGACCTAGCCCGTGAATTCCCGCAGGCTCAGATCCTCGTGACCGGCATCGAGGACCCGGACACGCGCGCCCACTCGGCCAACGAGTCGCTCCACATCGGCGACTGGCGTAATGCGATCGCCGCCGAGGCGCTGCTGCTCACCCGGCTCGGCGAGTAGATGCACGTCACCCTCGTCTGCTCGGCCCTCCCCGGGATGGGGCCGCGTGCCGTGTGTGAGCGGGCGAGCGCCGCGTGGCGTGAGGTCCGCCCGTACGACGACGTCCTCGCACTTCTCACGTCCGAAGGCGCGACCGTAGCCCACGCGGGCACGGGGCTCGACGACGTCGTGCAATCGCGCCACCTGAGCGCCCGGGCGGTTGAGGTGGGCGCCGGGGCGGAGCGGCGAGTGCACTGGGTGTGGGACGGCGGGGCGATGATCGACCTGGCCGATTCCTTTTCCTGGAACGGGCGCCCAGAGGGCTCCACGGCCTTCCTGGGCGCCGACCTCCTCGCGCTGCGCGATGCCGGCGCCCGGCGCATTCACGTGCACCTGCCCGACCTCATGAGCCCCACCGACCTCGGCCGCGGGGTCCTGGGGGAACTGGCGGGGGAGTCCCTCGGGGATGACGGGCTGGGGGCGGCCCTCGAGGCGGCGCGCGCGGCCCTGCGGGATATGGCACTGACCGTCACCTACCCCTCCGACCTGCCGCTGCTCGGGGTCAACGGGATGGCCCGGGCGTGGGCCACCCGTGGCTTCGACGGCTACCGCGCCCAGGACTTCGAACGCGAGGCGGGCGCGTGGATCCACGAGCTGGGTCAGGCCGCGGGTGCCAGCACGCGGCGCTCACTCGTGGGCGCCGATATCGACCCGCGGGCCGGGTACGCGGGCCCGGGAGGGGGACTAGGCCTCATGCTGCAGCTACTGGGGGCATCGACGTCGTTGGTGGGCGACCACCTCGTGGCCGGGCACATCCCGGAAACCGACCTCATCGTCTACGTGCTGGGAACCATCGGCGTGGATCTGCCCTCGGGGCTCCACGCGGCCGCCCGTTCGGGCGAAGAACAGGGCGTGCCCGTCGTCGTACTCAGTGACGCCGCAGGCATGCGCAAGGGCGAGCTACCCCGCCTCGGGCTGCACGGCGCCTACGAGATGCGCCCCGAACGCTTCGTCGACGACGCGGACACGCTCGCCGACCTGTCCCGCCTGCCCCAGCTCGTCACCACCTCGATGCGCACGATCGCCTCCACCTGGGGCTGGGATTAGGCCTGCCCAATCGATCACGCTCAGCTGAATGGGACGTGGCCAACATAGAGACTGCCAGCGTGAGGCGGTAGTGTGTGTCCAGAACACTATTTTATGGAGGTATTCATGAGCGAAACCGTCGCAACCCACGGCGTTACCCTCACCGAGGTCGCCGCAGCCAAGGTCAAGTCCTTGCTCGAGCAGGAGGGCCGTGACGACCTTCGCCTGCGCATCGCAGTTCAGCCGGGCGGCTGCTCCGGCCTCATGTACCAGCTCTACTTCGACGAGCGTCTCTTCGACGATGACGCGGTGGCGGAGTTCGACGGGGTCGAGGTCCTCGTGGACGCCAAGTCGGCTCCTTACCTTGACGGCGCCACGATCGACTTTGCTGACACGATCGAGCGTCAGGGCTTCACCATCGACAACCCTCAGGCACACGGCACCTGTGCGTGCGGAGAGTCGTTCCACTGAGACCAGAGTTCCCTGCCACGTGGTGGGGAACAACTATGTGAGGAGAAGAATGCGCGTACTTGCTAGTGTGACCGCTCTCGCGCTCGCCTTTGGCGCCGCCGCCTGCAGCTCGGAGTCCGATCCGCAGGCGCCGGAGGAGACCACCACGTCAGCCAACCAGACGCCGGGCACGCAGATGCCCACGCTCGACGATTCGGGGGAGAACCCGATCCTGTCCTTCCCCGACTCGAATGCGCCCGCGGGCTTGAAGGTCGAGGTGTTGGAGAAGGGCGAGGGCCGCGAGATCGCGGCCACCGACACGGTGGTGGCCCACTACGTGGGCCAGGTGTGGGGCTCGGAGGAGCCCTTTGATTCTTCCTTCAGCCGCGGGGCGCCGGCAGCGTTCTCGTTGTCGAAGGTGATCCAGGGTTGGACGCAGGGGCTCGCGGGGCAGACCGCCGGCTCGAAGCTCATCCTGTCCATCCCCTCCGACCTCGGCTACGGTCCGAGCGGTGGCAACGAGGCGGCGGGCATTGGTGAGACGGACACGATCGCGTTCTACATAGAGCTGGTCGACGCATACGGCGTGGACCAGGCGGGCGATGCGAACGCCACGATGCAGGCCGACCTGGCTGACCTCCCCGTGGAGATCGAGGGTGCGCTCGGCGAACCGGTCACGGTTACGGTCAAGGAGGGCGCTGAGGCCCCCACCGGCGAACCCGTGGTGACCGTGATCGCCCGTGGTAACGGCGAGCCGGTCGGTGGCGAAGGCACCACGATCTACGACCAGTACGCGATGTCCTTCTGGGACAACTCCGCCTCCGAAGTCACCTACGGCACTTACGGGCCGCAATCGCAGACACTCGGCGCGGGTAGCTTCTTCGATTCCCTTGCGGGGATCCCGGTGGGTTCCCGTGTGCTCGTGGAGGTCCCGGCCTCCGAGGGCGGTGAGGATGCGGCGGCGCCGGCCTACGCCGTCGTCATTGACATCCTCGGGCAGATCGAAGCCGCGCCGGCCGCGTCGTCCGGCAACTAATCGAGACTCGCCGGCAACTAGTCGAGACACAAAAGTGGGGCCCTCACGGGCCCCACTTTCTTATTGCGTCTTAGCGGACGATGAGGGTAGCGTTCTTCGCGTCGGCGTAGCGGGCAGCCACGTCCTGCCAGTTGAAGACGTTCCACACGGCCTTGACGTAATCGGCCTTGACGTTGAGGTAGTCAAGGTAGAAGGCGTGCTCCCACATGTCGAGCATGAGGATCGGGTAAGTGCCCACCGGGACGTTGGCCTGCTGGTCGAACAGCTGGAAGGTGGTCAGGCTCTTGCTGATCGTGTCGTAGGCGAGGACGGTCCAGCCGGAGCCCTGGATGCCGGTAGCAACCGCGGTGAACTGCTTCTTGAAGTTCTCGAACGAACCGAAGGCCTCGTTGATCGCCTCAGCCAGCTCGCCCTCGGGCTCGCCGCCACCGTTCGGGGAGAGGTTCTTCCAGAACACGGAGTGGTTAGAGTGTCCACCCAGGTTGAAGGCCAGGTCCTTCTGGAACTGGTTGATCTTGGAAAAATCGCCCGCCTCGCGCGCCGCGGCCAGGTTCTCGAGGGCCTTGTTGGCGCCGTCGACGTAGGCCTGGTGGTGCTTGCTGTGGTGCAGCTCCATGATCTTGGCCGAGATGTGCGGCTCGAGAGCGGCGTAGTCGTAATCAAGTTCGGGCAGTGCGTACACCATGTTTCCTCCAACGTTGAACCCGCGGGCCCTCGTGGCCGCGGAGGTCTACGCCCTCCAGTATCTCGCAAGGACAGGCCCATGTGGGTATTAAGTCCGTATATGCGCGCACAGCGAAACTCGTCCCGATCGGCGATCGTGGATGAGTTCTACGAAACTGGCACGAATCGGTAGTATTGGCTCAGAGCCGAGTTAGTGGAGGTAAAAATGACTCAGGACGCTGGCAAGACCTCGGTCGACGTGCTGGTGTATTCGGATAACCGCGATACCCGTAACGATGTGATGAGGGCCGTGGGGCGCCGCGTCGGCAAGGGTCCCGCCATCAATTGGACCGAAGCGGCCACCTGGGAGGGCGCCTACCTCTTGGTGGAGGAAAACCACTTCGATCTGCTCATCCTTGATGGCGAGGCGGCCAAGCTTGGCGGAATTGGCTTTGGAAAAATGGTACGCGACGAGCTGGTGGAGGACATGCCCTACATCGTGCTCATCGGCCGCCCGCAGGACGAGTGGCTGGCGCGCGTGTCCGCGCCGAACGCGATCCTCAACCACCCGGTCGATGCGCGCGCGCTCTCGGCCGCAGTCGCCGATGTCCTTGGGGAGACCCTGAAATCATGATGACCTGGCCGGAGATCACCGCCAAAGTCATTAGCCGCCAGGACCTGACGGCCGAAGAGACGGCCTGGGCGATGGACAAGGTGATGAGCGGTGAGACCTCTCCCGTGTCGCTGGCCGGCTTCCTCACGGCGCTCGCCACGAAGGGCGAGACGATCGACGAGATCCTCGGGCTTGCCGACTCGATGCAGTCCCACGCCACCCCGGTCAGCCTGCCCTCGGATTCGCTCGACATCGTGGGCACCGGCGGCGATCGGCTCCGCACGGTCAACATTTCGACCACGGCCTCCTTGGTCATCGCCGCGGCCGGGGTCAAGGTGGTTAAGCACGGCAATCGCGCCTCCTCCTCGAAGTCAGGCGCGGCCGACTGCCTGGAGGAACTCGGGGTTAACCTTGACCTGCCCGTGGAGGCGGTGGAGCGAATCTTTGATCAGATCGGCATCACCTTCCTCTTCGCCAACAAGTTCCACCCGTCGATGAAGCACGCGGCCACCGCGCGCCGTGAGCTCGCCCTCCCCACCGCGTTCAACGTGCTCGGCCCGCTGACCAACCCGGCCCGGCCCGAGGCAGGCGCGATCGGCGTGTCGAACGCGCGGCAGGCGCCGCTGGTGGCGGGAGTGCTTGCCCGGCGCGGCACGCGCGCTCTTGTCTTCCGCGGCACGAACGGACTCGACGAGCTCTCCACCGCCGCGCCGAACGAGGTGTGGGAGATTCGCGACGGCGAGGTCACCTATCATGGCCTGGACGCCACGGCCGATTTGGGCCTGGCGTCCGCCACGGTGGATGATCTGCGGGGTGAGGACGCCCGCTACAACGCGGCCGCCGCGCGTCGGGTGTTGGACGGCGAGCGGGGAGCGGTGCGTGACGCCGTGGCCCTCAATGCCGCCGGCGCGATTGTGGCCGACGGGCGGCTCGAGGGCGTGCGCCCTGGCGACGGGGACTTCGTCACGCGCATGCGCGCCGGTCTGGCGATCGCCGAGGATGCCCTCGATTCGGGCAAGGCCTCCGAGCTGCTGACGCGCTGGGCCGAGCTGGCCCGTGCCGAGAGCGCGCGGGGCTAAGGAGTACCGGGCCAGAGAGTTCGGATACGGGTGTGGGGGTGACGGCAGCGGCCGTCACCCCCACACCCGACTTCGCGGTGTTTAATCGAGCCCGATGTCGAAGGCCGCCTCGAGGTCAGCCTTGGAAAACTCCTGGAAGGCCAGGTAGGTCTTGACATTTTTGACTCCCGGCACCTTGGCGATGTTGCCGGGGATGACCTGGGCCAGGTCCTCGTGCTGGGGGACAGTGACGAGCGCGATGAGGTCCACGTCCCCCGTCACGGAGTAGACCTGGCGCACCGACGACACCCCTGCCACGGCGTCGGCAACCTCGGGGATCTGATCGACTTCGGCGTCGATCATGACAATGGCTGTGATCATGGGTGCTCCTTTTCGTTCGATCGATAGGTCTAGTTTAGCGGGCCGTGGCCTGGGATTATTCCTCCGCGCGCGACTGGGGCAGCAGGGGGAGGGCCACAGCGTAGCCGCCCGCGAGCGAGCGCGTGAGCAACTCGGGCCGGGCGACCTTGATGAGCCGCACGTCCTCGTGCATGAGCCAGGTGGACAACAGGCGTACCTCGTCTGCTGTGACGTGGGCGGCGAGCTCCGGTACGGGCAGCTGCTCGGTGGCCGCGTCCAGCCACGCACCGAGTGCCTCCGGGTCTTCGCCCGGCCGGGTGGCGGCGCTGGCCCGCAGCATGCCGTAGTCGATCACGACGACGTCGAAGCCGCGCCTGCCCCTGCGCGCGGCCACGATGCGCGGATTGCCCACGAGGCTGCGTAGCTCCTCGAGGCTCTTCGCCCCGCCGACCAGAGCGTAGAGGCGGTCCCGTTCGCCGGCCGCCTGCTCGTAGCGCGCCTCGGCGGCAAGGGAGCGGATCTTGGCCAGGGCGTGCGCGGCCGCGGGCGCCACGTTGCCGGCGAGCGCGCTACTCACTGCGGCTACCGCCTGCTCCTGGGGAGCGCCGGTGAGGCAGGGCGCGTCGCACTTGCCGAGCTCATGCAGGTGGCAGGCCGGGCGCCCGTCGGGGGTGGCGGGCAGGCGCGGCGTACACTCGCGCAGGCCCGTTGCCGCCTGTAACAGCTCGACCGCCCGACTCGCCTGCTTGGCGCTACCAAACGGGCCGAGCGCCTGGCCCAACTGGTCGAATCTCACCTTGCGTGTGACCTTGAGGCGCGGAAAGGGCTCGGAGGTAAGCGCCAGCCACGGACGTTGCGCGGAGCGGCGCGACCTGCGGTTGTAGGGCGGGTCCAGTTCGTTGATGAGGCGGACCTCGAGGACGCTGGCCTCGAGCTGGGTGGCGGTGGCAGTAGCCTCCACCGACACCGCTAGGTCGACCATCTCGGCCATCCGTGCCCGGCGTTCTGCCGCCGTGAAGTACTGGCGTACCCGCTTGTAGACGTTGACCGACGTGCCCACGTACAGCACCTCGCTGCCCGGGCCGATGAAGCGGTACACGCCCGTCCCGCGCGGCAGCCCGTCGGCCAGGTGGGCCCGGGCGCGGCGCTTGGCCGGCACCGGGTCCGTGGCAGTCATGAGGTCGGCCAGGTGCGTGACCCCGATCCCGCCCAGGCGGGAGAGGATGGCGTGGAGCAGATCGACAGTCGCCCGCGCGTCGTCAAGCGCTCGGTGGGTGGGCTGAACCTCCGCCCCGCACACGCGCGCGAGCGTGGCGAGCTTGTAGTTCGGAGTCTCGTCGCGGGTAAAGACCTTGCGTGCAAGCCTGACCGTGTCGATCACCGGGTGGGCGGGCAACGAGTAGCCCAGCTCACTGCAGGCGCCCTTGAGGTGGGAGATGTCAAAGCGGGCGTTGTGGGCCACGAACACGGCCGGCTCGGTGCCGACGAACCGGAGGAAGCCGGCCATGACCTCGGCCAAGTCAGGGGCGAGGGCCACCATCGAGTTCGTGATCCCCGTCAGCATCGTGATGTTGGCCGGGATCGGCACGCGGGGATTGACGAGCGAAGTGAACTCCTCGATCACGTCCCCTCCGCGCACCTTGACCGCCCCGAACTCGGTGATGGAGTTGAGGCCGGGCCGCCCGCCCGTCGTCTCCAGGTCCACTACCACGAAGGTGACGTCAAACAACGACGGGCCCAGCTCATCGAGCGCGAGCTGGACGGGCGCGGGCGGGGGAGCGCCCTCGCGATGGGCATGGCGCGGGGTGAGGTCGAGTGAGCGGCCGGGGTGTAATTCAGTCATGCCCCAAGCCTAGAACCCAGCTCCGACAATTAAACTCGGGTGCCGTCGTCGCCCTGGCGGTGGGCCCAGGGCGCGCTGAAATACACGCCGGCGGCAGCCGAGACCAGGCCGATCATGCCAAAGACCATCCACCAGTCGCGCGAGAAGTACAACACGTCGGCCACGCCCAGGATGAAGAGGACTGCGACGGCGCCGGTCACCAGGAAGAACAGGCGTGATAGCACGGGCTGAGAGGCAGGCGCGATGGGCTCGGCCGGCGGCAGGTCGGCCGGATCGAAGGCCTCGTCGTCGACCTCCGCCGGGGTCCACGTGCGAAACTGCTCGCGCGGCCCGCGCTCTATCTCCTGCTGGAGCTTGATCCACTCGCCATCCCAGTCGTGGCCATCTTCTTCACGCATGCGCCCACTCTACCGCGTCACGGGCTAGGCCCAAGCGCACGCACCGGCTTCACGATTGACGCTAAGATTGTGGCGGGCACATGTTTCTCAGTTAAGGAAGGTACCTATGACTATTCGCCGCATCGCACTGCTGACCGCAGGAGGATACGCCCCCTGCCTCTCCACCGCCGTGGGTGACCTCATCGAGCGCTACACCAAGGAGCTTCCCGACGCCGAGATCATCGGGTACCAGCACGGCTACCACGGCCTGCTCACGGGCAACTTCGTGGTGTTCGACGACGAGGCGCGCGCCAAGGCCAACATCCTCACCAAGTTCGGTGGCTCGCCGATCGGTAACTCCCGGGTCAAGCTCACCAACTCCCAGAACCTGGTGGATCGCGGCCTCATTAAGCCCGGCGAGAACGCCCTCGAGGTGGCGGCCGAGCAGCTGCGCAAGGATGGCGTGGACGTGCTGCACACGATCGGTGGCGATGACACGAACACCACGGCCGCCGATCTTGCCGCCTACCTCCACGAGCACGATTACGAGCTGACCGTGGTGGGCCTGCCCAAGACGATCGACAACGACATCGTCCCGATCCGCCACTCGCTGGGCGCCTACTCGGCGGCCGAGCAGGGCGCGCTGTTTGCCCAGAACATCGTGGGCGAGCACCGAGTCAACCCGCGCATGCTCATCATCCACGAGATCATGGGCCGCGGCTGCGGCTACCTCGCCGCGGAGACCAGCCGCTACTACCGTGAGTGGCTCGAGGCCCAGGACTGGGTGCCCTCGGCCGGCCTGTCGAAGGAGCGTTGGGACATCCACGCGCTCTACCTGCCCGAGATCACCTTCGACCTCGACGTCGAGGGCTCCCGCCTGCGCAAGATCATGGACGAGCAGGGCAACGTCAACATCTTCCTCTCCGAGGGCGCTGGCGTGAAGGAGATCGTCGAGGAGATCCTCGAGGACGGCGGCGAGGTGGAGCGTGATCCGTTCGGCCACGTCAAGCTCGACACGATCAACCCCGGCGAGTGGTTTGCGAAGAAGTTCTCCAAGATCATCGGCGCGGAGAAGGTCATGGTCCAGAAGTCGGGCTATTTCTCCCGCTCGGCGAAGTCGAACGAGCGTGACCTGGAGCTGATCGGCCAGATGTGCGACCTCGCGGTCGAGTCCGCGATCAAGGGCGTCTCCGGCGTGGTCGGCCACGACGAGGAGAACGGCGACGTGCTCACCACGATCGACTTTACGCGCATCGCGGGCCACAAGGCCTTCGACGTGACCCAGCCGTGGTTCACGGAGCTCATGGAGGCCATCGGCCAGGACTGGGAGCCCCAGCCCACGGCCGAGTAACGGCTGAGCAACTCATAGAAGGCGGGGAGCGAGCGCTCCCCGCCTTCCGTGTGCCGGACCAGATTCGCGCCGGGGCGGTTTATGCCTAGAATCGTTCTATGTTCGAAGATGCAGATGAGATGACCCGCGAGCTCCTGTCGGCATGGAAGGAGCGCTCGGCCAAGCACCAGCCGGCCTACCCGGACGCGGATTTTCTTGGCACCACGGTCGACTATCTGCGCTCCTTGCCCCCGCTCATCTTCGCGGGCGAGGCCGATTCCCTCACGGCGGAGATGGCGCGAGCCTCCCGCGGTGAGACGTTCGTGCTCCAGGGCGGGGACTGTGCCGAATCCTTCGTGGACGCCACGGCTGACAGGATCCGGGCGAAGATTCGTACGATCCTGCAGATGGCGGTGGTGCTGACCTACTCGGCGTCGGTGCCGGTGGTGAAGCTGGGCCGGATGGCCGGTCAGTACGCCAAGCCGCGCTCGAACCCGATGGAGGGCCGCGACGGGCTGGAGCTGCCCTCCTACATGGGCGACGCCGTCAACGGGTATGCCTTCACCCCTGAGGCGCGTACGCCCGACCCGCACCGGCTGGTAGAGGCCTACCAGCACTCAGCGGCCACCCTCAACTTGATCCGCGCCTTCACGGGCGGCGGTTTTGCGGACCTGGCGAAGGTCCACGAGTGGAACCGCGGTTTTTCCGCGAACCCCGCCTATCATCGCTACACGGCGATGGCACGCGAGATCGATAGGGCGATGCAGTTCATGCGCGCCGCCGGAGCCTACACCGATTCGCTGAAGACGGTTGATTTTTACTCTTCGCACGAGGCGCTCCTGCTTGACTACGAGGACGCGATGACCCGCATCGATTCGCGCACGGGCCTGCCCTATAACACGGGCGCGCACTTCCTGTGGATCGGCGAACGCACGCGCGATGCGGACGGCGCGCACGTGGAGATGCTCTCGCACGTCCAAAACCCGATCGGGGTCAAGCTTGGCCCGAACGCCACCACGGACGAGATCCGCGCGCTCATCGACAAGCTCAACCCGGAGGGCAAGGAGGGCCGGCTGACCTTCATCACGCGGCTTGGGGCTGAGAAGGTGGGGGATAAGCTCCCCGAGATCATCGACGCGGTTCGCGACGACGGCCGGCCGGTCACCTGGATGTGCGACCCGATGCACGGCAACACGATTTCGGTGGGGGACTTCAAGACCCGCCGGCTCGACGACGTGTTGGACGAGGTGCGCGGCTTCTTCCGTGTCCATCGCGAGCTGGGCACGATCCCTGGTGGCCTGCACATCGAGCTCACGGGCGACGACGTAACCGAGGTGCTCGGCGGTTCCGAGGCGATCGTGGAGGCCAAGCTGGGCGAGCGCTACGAGACGCTCGTGGACCCGCGCCTCAACCATCAGCAGTCCCTCGAGCTGGCCTTCCTCGTCTCTGAGATCCTGCGCGAGAACTTCTAGCGCAGGGCGCGCCTCGGACGCCTGGGCGCTAGACGATCGTGATCGTGATGACCGAGCCGGGCTTGACCTTCTCGCCCGCGCCGGGCGACTGAGCTCGCACGGTGCCGAAGTAGCCTCCGAGGAAGCGG
Source organism: Trueperella sp. HMSC08B05 (assembly GCF_001808405.1). Lineage (NCBI taxonomy): Bacteria > Bacillati > Actinomycetota > Actinomycetes > Actinomycetales > Actinomycetaceae > Trueperella > Trueperella sp. HMSC08B05. Next base: position 34,475 of record NZ_KV793231.1, read on the forward strand.
TCGTAGGCGACCACGAATCCGGCGTCTTCGAGGATCTGCGTGGCCTCGCCCTCCTGCTTGCCAAACACGTTGGGCACTTCGATCAGTTCAGGGCCCTTGGAGACCGTGAGCGCGATGGAGTCTCCCCGGTAGCGCGATTCGCCCGCTACGGGCTCCTGGGTCATGACGACGCCGGCCTCCACCGTGTCGGAGAATTCCTCGGTCACCGTGCTGGTCAGGCCCAGTTCTTCGAGGCGGGCATTGGCCGAGTCCAGCTTGTCGCGGGTGAGGTCAGGTACCGAGATGGGTTCGCGCCCCTTGGACACGGTGAGCTGCACCAGGCTTGAGTGAGGCACGGATTGGCCGGGCTCGGGCGACTGCGAGATGACCGTGCCCGCGGGCACGGTCTCCGAGTAGGCCTCCGTGACCTCGAGGGTGAGGCGGCCGTCTTGCAGGATCGTGCTTGCCTCATCTTGGGTCTTGCCGGCGACGTCCGGTACGACCACGTGTTCGATCCCGAGCGAGACGACCATAGTGACGGGCTGGGAGGGGTGGATCGGCTCGCCGACGTCGGGATCCACGCTGATGACGGATCCGGCCTCGATGTCGTCGGAATAGTCCTCCGTGACCTCGTAGGTGAGGCCGGCGTTCGTGAGCGCGGCCTCGGCGTCGGCCTGGGCGAGGTTGATGACGTTGGGGACGTTGACTCGCAGGCCGGGGCCCTCCGAGTAGTACCACCACAGCCCGTAGGCGCTGCCCCCGATGAGGGCGATGAGCAGCAACAGCAGGACGGGCCAGCGCCGGCGGCGCGGCCTGTCTTGGCTGACCTCCGTGTGGTGGCGGCGTTCGAGCACCGCAGTGTGCGACATGGCTGGCGGGATGGACGCCGGCAGGGCGTCGTCGGCCGGCTCGCGTTCGGGCGACGCGTCCGAACGCGAGCCGCCGGGAGCCGGAGCCTTGGACGCGACCGGGGCTACGGCGTCGGCGGGCAACACCGACGTGCCACCGGAGGGTACCCGCGCCGACTCGGATGGGAAGACGGGAATGCGACGGATGAGCGTTTCTTGCGGGAGGGAGGCGATGACGTCGGTGAGCGCGTCGAGCGCGGCGCGGGCATTGACCGGGCGCTTCGAGGGGCTCTTGGCGGTAAAGAGCGCGATGAGGGAGTCGACGGTGGCGGGCATCCAGTCGGCCTGGTCGGACAGGCGCGGCATCGTCTCATTGACGTGTTTGAACGCGACGTTCATCGCGGTCTCGCCGCGGAAGGGCAACTGGCCGGCGATGAGCTCATAGAGCATGACGCCCACCGAGTAGATGTCGGCCGTCTTGGACGTGGTGCCATCCGAGATGAACTCCGGGGCCACGTAGCCCACGGTGCCCAGCATCGAATTCGTGTGCGTGGAGGTGGCGTCGGTGGCGGCGCGGGCCAGGCCGAAGTCGGTGAGCTTGGCCTGGAAGCGCGGCTCGAGTGCGGTGGTCTCCAGTGGTTCGGTGAGCAGGACGTTTTCGGGTTTGATGTCGCGATGGATGATGCCGGCGTCGTGAGCAACCGCGAGGCCCTCGAGCACCTGGCGCGTCAGCTCAAGGCTGATGCCGAGGGGGAGCGAGCCGTAGGTGTTGAGCTCCGAACGCAGGTCCGGCCCGGACATGAGCTCCATGACGAGGTAGGGACGATCGCCCGTGGGCAGCGTGGCCACCCCCTGGTCGTGGACGGCGACCACGTGCTGGCTGGACAGGCCTGCGGCCGCGCGCGCCTCCGAGATGAAACGACGCACGAAGTCAGGCTGCTCGGCCAAGTGGGCGTGGATGACCTTGATCGCGACCTTGCGCTCCAGGCGCCGGTCCGAGGCCTGGTAGACGGTCGCCATGCCGCCGCGCGCGATGCGCGCGCTGATTACGTAGCGATCGTCAATGACCTCGCCGAGAAGTGGATCAAGTTTCACGCTTCCTACCTTAGCGAAAGCCGGCCACTACCATAGGCAGTGACCGGCCGTGTCTTTCGCTTTAGAAGCGGGCCATGGCCGCCTTTACCTTCGCCACGTAAGCGACGGTGTCGGAGCGCATGCCGTACTTTTTCACGCCGCCAAGGCCCTGGTAGTAGCCCGCGATGCCCTCATCGAAGCTCGATGCATTGTTTTGCAGGTAGCGGATGATCGACACGCCCGCCACCACGTTGTCATACGGATTGAGCAGGTCGAGGTTGCGGCCGACCATCTGGGAGGCCCACTGGCCCGAGGACGGGATGACCTGCATGACGCCGATCGCGTTGGCGGGAGAGACCGCCGTGGCGTCAAAGCCGGATTCGACGAAGGCGTGCGCGAGGGCCAGGCACGGGTCGACCCCCATGTCACGAGCCACACTGACGATCATCGACTGGACCTCGGCGCGCGAGGGCTGGGCCTTGCTGATGAGCGCGTACTTGTTGTCGTTCGCGGCCTCGACCGTGGAATCGGCGTACGTGTAGCCGGGGAAGTTGTTCTGCACCAGCTGCGGGCGGGAGGTCTGCGTTCCCGACGACGACTGGCCGGTGTTCGCCTGCGGAGCGGACTGCGCCGCGCCGCTGATGACGAGGGTCTGGCCCACGCCGATGCGGTTCGGGTTCGAGATACCGTTGGCGGCCACGAGTGCGGCGACCGTGGTGCCGTGCTTGGCCGCGATACCCGACAGGGTGTCGCCCGCGCGGACCACGTAGGTGGTGGCGGCCGGGGCGACGGGCTTGGTGGCAGGAGCGGCGGGGGTGGCCGGCTTAGCTGCGGGAGCTGTGGTGGCAGGTGTCGTGGCCGGTGCGATCGTCAGGCGCTGACCCACGTGGATGAGGTTAGGGTTCGCGATGCCGTTATCGGCGGCGAGCTTGGCCACGGTGGTGCCGTGGGCGGAGGCGATCCGGCCTAGCGTGTCGCCGGCCTTGACCACGTAGGCCGTGGTGGCCGGGGCGGACTGGACGGGCGCCGCAGGAGCCGCGGGGGCCGCCGCCTGTGCGGCCGAGGGAATCTTCAGCTGCTGGCCGGGGAAGATGAGGTTGACCGGATTTAAGGAGTTGGCCCGGGCGATCGCGGTAATGGTGGTACCGGCGCGCTTGGCGATTGTGGAGAGCGTGTCGCCAGGCTTGACCTGATAAGTCATCTCGGGGTCCTTGAAGACCGGGGTCTTAAAGACCGGGGCTTGCGGGGCCGGAGCGGTGGCCGCTTGTGCGACGGGTGTGATGAACGTGGCGGCCGTGGTTGCTGCGAGCGCGGCACCGGAGCGCCGAAGCCATGAGGACATGGAACCTCCATTAGGGCTTTGCACGTGTGACATATGTGCAAAGTGGTAAGAATGTTATTAATGATTCACCTGAGACATTAGTCGACTCGGCGGCGTGTTTCCACCCAAATCTTGAAAAGTGGGCTATATTGTGCGCGTGTTTGACGACCTTGAGTATCTGTCAGTGCCAGAAGTCGGCCATCGGCTGGGGATTCGCCAGCAGGACGTGCGCACAATGCTAAACGACCGTCGGCTGCTCGCCGTGCGGCGCGGGCCCAATCGCGCGCTCATGATCAGCGTTGACCAAATCGCAACCAAGGATGGCGCCGACGTCGCCCTGCCTTCGCTTCACGGCACGCTTACCATGCTCGCCGACCGCGGTATTGACGAGGAGGAGGCCTTCGCCTGGCTCCACACCGACGAGTCGGAGCTGGGGGTAGCGCCGATCGACGCGCTACGCGCCGGCCATCACAGGGCCGTGCGCCGCGTCATCTTGGGGCTGGGCTAAGTGCTAGGAGCGCCGCTCTTCGAGGCTGCTCATCGCTGCGCGCAGCAGGGGTGCCTCGGGCAGGGCGTCGGCCGCCGCTAGCGCCTGCTCCTCGTAGTCCCGGATCATCTGCTCGTGCGCAGCGAACGCGCCCGAGGAGCGCACGATGTCACGCACCGCCTCGACGTCGGCGTCGGTGAGGTCGCGCCCGAGGGCGCCGTCAACCAGGGCGCGGTCGGCGTCGCTGGCCATCTCCCGTACGAGCGCGAGGAGGGCGGTGTGCTTACCTTCGCGGAGGTCGCCTCCGGCGGGTTTGCCGGTCTGGTTGGGGCTGCCAAAGATGCCGAGCTCGTCGTCGCGCAATTGGAAGGCGATGCCGAGTGGGCGGCCGACAGCCGAGAGGGCGTCGATATCGGCGGGGGAGGCCCCGGCGAGCGCGCCACCGATCATGAGGGGCAGCTCCACCGAGTAGCGGGCGGACTTGTGGCGTAGGACGAGGAGGGCCTCGTCCAGTGCGGTGCCGAGGTCGTCGCGCAGGGGGGTGGTTTCGGCGCGCAAGTCAAGGTACTGGCCGTAGGCGGTCTCGGCCGTCATCTCGTGGAAGAGCGTGCGGGCGCGGGAAAGCGCTGCGGCGTCGGCGGCCTCTGCCCGGTCAATCTCGAGTGCCGCGAGGGAGAGCAGGAAGTCGCCGAGCAAGATCGCGGCTTTGGCCCCGAAGTCCTCGGCCTGGCCGATCATGCCCAGGTCGGCGTGCGTGGCGCTGAAGGCGCGGTGTGAGGCGGGTGCGCCGCGGCGGGTGTGAGATTCGTCGATGATGTCGTCGTGGACGAGGGCGGAGAGCTGATAGAGCTCGGCCGCGGTGCCGGCGTAGACGGGGCGGCCATCCCCGCCGAAGGCCTCGTGGCCGGCCGCGATGAGGAGGGCGCGTGTACGCTTACCGGACGCGGCGAGCGTGCGGGCCGGGGCGAGGAACTCCCGCCAGTGGCAGGTGGCGGCGGGGTCGTCGATAAAGGGCGCAGATTCGTCAAGCGCGCGGATGAGGCTGTGCGAGACAGCCGAGCTAAAACTCTCCATGCCCTGAGCCTATCGGCAAGGGCGAAAGTTAACCACATCCGCGCTTCGCGTACACCCTATCCACATTTGTGGGTATACACGGCAAGGATTACGCAGGGCGTTCGCAATACTTGCGTCATGGAAAGAATACGACTCAATCACCCCCATGAAATGCTCGCCCTCTTCCCCTACCTCTTCGGCTTCAAACCGAAGGAATCCGTGGTCCTTGTGGCGCTGACTGGAATCCACGGAAGGGTGGGCGGGCCCGTCGCTCGCGTCGATGCCCCCAGGGTGCACGCGGGCATCATCGACGTCGCACTCGAATTCGTCGACACGTTCTGCGTCAAGGACCTCTACATCGGCTGGTACGGCTCCGACCTGCACACCATGCTCGATGACCGCGATTCGGTGGACATCCTCGACACGGTGGGCCTTGCCTGCCAGCAACTGATCAACATGCGCACGGGTGGCGACGGCTGCGTCACGGTGGGGATCACCGACTACGACTCGTGGGCCGCCTGCCTCGACGCCCGCCACGGCACCTGGGAGGACCTGTGCGCCGAGGATCTCGTTATGCCCTTCGCCGAACTCGAGGCTGCCCCCGCCGTCGCCCAGGCCGTCTTCGACGGCAACGCGCCCGCGGGCAGGGAGCCGCCGCAGAAGCGGATGCGCCTGGAGTGGCCCGAGCGTCGTGACGCCGTAGCCGCCGCGCGCGCCTGGAAGGGAGGCAAGCGGCGCGGAGTGAAGCTGTGGCAGGGCGTGCTCGACGCGCTCGACGCCGGGGCAGACCCCGCAAGCGCGATCGGAAGCGAGGAGACGGCCGGTCAGCTCATCGCCGCGATGCACGACATCCTGCTACGCGACCAGCTCATCCTCTTCGGTGTGGACAAGGGCACGGTGAAGATGGGAGGAATCTCGGCCCGGCAGCTCATGAAGAAGCTGAGTGCCCTTCGAGAGCCCGCGCCCGAGCGCATCGGGATCATGATCGACCTCTTCGAATACCTAGCGGAGCGTTCCGACGACGCCGAACCGGCGCCCGCCGCCATGGCCGGCTACCTCTCCTGGTGGCAAGGAGACACAGATCGGGCGCTGATGAACGCCGTGTTGGCGATCGGATCGGACTACACGTACCCGCTGGCCAAGCTCGTTATGCACGCGCTCCACGTCAATCTGCCCTCGCCCAAGGACTACCCGCCTAAGCTCGTGAGAGAGCGTGAGCCGTCTTGGAACGGGGTTGAATAAACGTGTACATTTGAGAATAAATCCGACATAAGGAGGGGCGATATGGCGGTTATTGTTCCTGTCAGTCACGGCGGACGCGACGACGCGCTGAGTAGTGCCATCAGGCTGTGCAGGCGCGAAGATCAACCGCTCATCGCCCTCCTGCGCCGCCCAATCGGCGAATTCGAGCAGGAAGAGATCGATTCGGAGATCGATGAGCTGACCGACCGGCTCGATGGAGCCGACATCGGCTTCAGGATCGACGTGCGGGTCGATGAGACCGACCTGGCCACGCAGATCTCGGAGCTGGCGCGGGAGGAGTCCTCGTTCGTCGTCGTCTCGCTCGCACACAAGCCCGCCGGCGGAAAGCTCAGGCTCGGCTCGCAAATCCAAAAGCTCCTCCTCGAGTGCCCGTGCTCTGTGCTCGTGGTCCGCGAGCAGGGCGCTGAGGGGAATAATTAGGCCACGCGTGCGTTGACCTTAAGCGCGGAATCATGATTCGTCACGATTACCGCTATAATGGGCGAGTTGTACTACGAAAGGTTGCATGTGGCCGCATCAAAGTCTCAAGCTGTTACCCCCTCTTCTACCAGAGAGGTGTCAGTCGATGTCGCTGCGTTGCCGGGGATGAAGGTCGCCGAGCTACGCGCGCTCGCAAAGGAGCTCGGGCTTCAGTTGAACTCGCGTGCGGTCAAGGCGGAGCTGGTTGAGGCGATTACCGCCGCGGCGCCCGGAAAGGTTGCCGGCACGGACGGCCCCGCGAAGGCGGAGACTCCCGCCAAGAAGGCACCTGCTGCCAAGCAGGCCGCCAAGAAGGAAGCGTCCGCCAAGGCGACTGCCGCTGACGAGCAGGCCACCCAGCCCGCACCCGCCGAGCTGTCCAAACTCAAGGTGGGCGAGCTGCGTGAGAAGGCCACCGAGCTGGGCGTGGAGAGCCCCTCGAAGCTGCGCAAGGCCGAGCTGGTTGAGGCTATTCTCGCCGCCGCCCCGGCCAAGGCCGCGGTCGAGCCGAAGGTGGAGGACGAGGACGAGCCCGAGGAGAGCCCAGCCTCCCCGGATGAGCCGGAGACGGACGAGGAACTCGATGAGGACCTGGATGATGAGGACCTCGACGAGCTTGAGCTCGATGACGACCTGGACGAGGACTCCGGCGAGGACGAGGAGGGCGAAGACGAGGAGCGAGAAGACGAGTCGGCCGACCAGTCGGTGGTCATTACCGCCGAGGCGGCCAAGACGTCCAAGGGCGCGTTCGTCGTCAAGGATTCGGACGATACCGACGAGCCGGCCCAACGCGTACTCGTGGCGGGTGCTACCGCCGATCCGGTCAAGGATTACCTCAAGCAGATCGGTAAGGTGCCCCTGTTGAACGCGGCCGAGGAGGTCGAGCTCGCCCAGCGCATTGAGGCGGGCCTGTTCGCCCAACACATCCTCGACACCACGGAGATTGAGGACCGCAAGTACCACCGCGAGCTCGAGATCATCGCCCGCGACGGGCGCAACGCCAAGAATCACCTGCTCGAGGCGAACCTGCGCCTCGTAGTCTCGCTCGCCAAGCGCTACACCGGACGCGGCATGCTCTTCCTGGACCTCATCCAAGAAGGCAACCTTGGCCTCGTGCGCGCGGTGGAGAAGTTCGACTACGCCAAGGGCTTTAAGTTCTCCACGTACGCAACCTGGTGGATCCGCCAGGCGATCACGCGCGCGATGGCCGATCAGGCCCGCACGATCCGCATCCCGGTGCACATGGTTGAGGTCATCAACAAGCTCGCGCGCGTCCAGCGCCAGATGTTGCAAGACCTCGGGCGCGAACCCACTACCGAGGAGCTGGCACGCGAGCTCGACATGACCGAGGAGAAGGTCATCGAGGTGCAAAAGTATGGCCGCGAGCCGATCTCGTTGCACACGCCGCTGGGTGAGGACGGCGATTCGGAGTTCGGCGACCTCATCGAGGACTCCGAGGCCGTGGTCCCGGCCGACGCGGTGGGCTTCACGCTCCTGCAGGAGCAGCTCCACCAGGTACTTGACACGCTCTCGGAGCGCGAGGCCGGCGTGGTCTCGATGCGCTTCGGCCTCACCGACGGCCAGCCGAAGACTTTGGACGAGATCGGCAAGGTCTACGGGGTCACGCGCGAGCGTATCCGCCAGATCGAGTCGAAGACGATGTCTAAGCTGCGCCACCCGTCGCGGTCGCAGGTGTTGCGCGACTACCTGGAGTAACGGCCGGGGCCGCCCGGGCCGCCCAGCATCACGCGCCTGGAGTAGGACGCCTAGCTGATGGGCGCCCAGCACCGGGCGCGTTCCCATTGGGCGGGGTAGACGGGGGCGCCGTCGCGGTTCGTGGCCGTGTCAGTGTAGCGCTGGCCGCGCTGTTCGAACTCCACGTAGTAGCGTAGGAGGCTGGCGCAGGTTTCGGCGTCGTGCATGGCGCGGTGGCGCGGTGCGGGCGGCAGTCCGAGCCGTTTGGCCACCCCGCGCAGCGAATGCGATCCCGGGGGCAGGTATATGCGTGACTGGTCCATCGTGCACACGCACGCCCCCTCGTCGAGGCCAAGGTCGTACCCGGCCCGCGCAAGCTCGCGGCTGAGGAAGGCGCGTTCGAAGGCGGCGTGGTGGGCCACGAGCACCCGCCCGGCCAGCAGCTCGAGCACCCGCCCGGAGATCTCCGCGAAGCGCGGAGCGCCTGCGAGCGCGGCGTCGGTCAGGCCGTGGATCTCCACCGCGGAGGTGGCGCGGCCGGGGTTGACGAGACTCTGCCACCGCCCTTCCTCGACTAGGTTGCGGTCAAGGAGGATGACCGCGATTTCGACGATGCGGTCGGCGCGGCGGTCGAGCCCGGTGGTCTCGACGTCGACAACGGCGAAGGAAGTCATGGCCACCATTGTTCCACACCGCCTTTAGGCCGCAGGCGAACGTGGGTGAGATAAGAGGAATAATGCGGGCGCGACGTGCTTTGATCGTAGTGTGAACGCAATACTTGATACTCCCGTGCTAACCGCCGCTGACCGCTGCGATGCCTGCAACGCACAGGCCTACGTCCGTGTGGAGTTGCCGTCGGGTCAGCTTCAGTTCTGTGCCCATCACTGGCGCAGGCACATGCCAGCCTTGGAGAAGGTGGCCATTACTGTCATTGACGAAACGAACCGGGTATAACACTCGTTCGCGGGGGCCGGCGCGAGCCGGCCTTTTTCTTTGCCCGAATGCGCTTCGTGGCGCGTTCTACTCCGCGTGCGTCCCTCACAGGGTGGCGGCGAGCGGCTATCATGCCAAGCGTGTCAAGTACTGAAAAGCAGGAATATAACGCCCGCCACCTGTCGGTCCTCGAGGGCCTGGAAGCCGTGCGCAAACGCCCGGGCATGTACATCGGCTCCACCGATTCGCGCGGGCTCATGCACTGCCTATGGGAGATCATTGACAATTCGATCGACGAGGCGACCGAGGGCTATGCGTCCTCGATCCGCGTGACGCTGTTCTCGGACGGCTCGGTTGAGGTGGAGGACAACGGGCGCGGCATCCCGGTGGACGAGGTGCCGGGCACGGGCGCCTCCGGCGTCGAGGTGGTGTATACCAAGCTGCACGCGGGCGGCAAGTTCGACTCGGCCAACTACGGTTCGGCCGGCGGCCTGCACGGTGTGGGCGCCTCGGTGGTCAACGCGCTCTCCCAGCGCCTCGACGTGGCCGTCAAGCGCGAGGGCAAGGTGTGGGAGATGTCCTTCCAGCGCGGCGAGCCCGGCGTGTTCGACGACGCCGGCGCCCCGGCCCCCGACGCCCCCTTCACCCCGTTCACCACCAGCTCCGAGCTGCGCGTGACCGGGAAGGTGGCGAAGAAGGTGACGGGCACGCGGGTGCGGTATTGGGCTGACCCGGAGATCTTCCCGAAGGATACCGAGTTTTCCTACGCGCACTTGATCGAGCGCGTGCGCGAGAAGGCCTTCCTCGTGCCGGGCCTCGAAGTCGTCGTGCGCGACGAGCGCGGCCTGCCCGAGCGCGCCGACGCGCCGGTGGAGGAGGTCTTCAAGTACGACGGCGGCGTGGTGGACTTCGTCGACCATCTGGCCACCGACCCGGCCGTGTCTCGCACCATGCACCTGACCGGCCAGGGCACGTTCGACGAGACCGTCCAGGTGCTCGACAAGAAGTCGGGCCATCTGCGGGCACGAGAGGTGGAGCGTGTGTGCGACGTCGACATCGCGCTGCGCTGGGGCAACGGTTACGACACGCGCGAGGAGACCTTCGTCAACATCATCGCCACCCCGAAGGGCGGCACGCACCTGGTGGGCTTCGAGCAGGGGCTAGTCAAGGTGGTCCGCGCCCAGATCGAGGCCAAGTCGCGCCAGCTCAAGGTCACGGCGCGCGATCCGCGCATCGAAAAGGACGACATCCTGGCGGGCCTCACGGCCGTCGTCGCCGTGCGCTTCCCCGAGCCGCAGTTTGAGGGGCAGACCAAGGAGGTGCTGGGCACGGCACCTATCCGCGCGATCGTGGCGAAGGTGGTCGAGGAGGGGCTAACGCGCGAGTTCGCTTCCACCAAGCGGGATGCGAAGGGCGAGAACCAGCGCGTTTTGGAGAAGGTGGTGGCGGAAATGCGCGCCCGCGTGGCCGCCCGCACCCAGAAGGAAATCTCGCGGCGGAAGAACGCGTTGGAGACGTCGTCGTTGCCGGCGAAGCTGGCCGACTGCCGATCGGACGACATCGAGCGCACCGAGCTGTTCATCGTGGAGGGAGATTCGGCGCTCGGCACCGCCAAGCTCGCCCGCGACTCCGAGTTCCAGGCCCTGCTGCCGATCCGCGGCAAGATCCTCAACGTGCAAAAGGCCTCGCACACCGACATCTTGAACAACCAGGAGGTCTCTTCGATCATCCAGGTGGTAGGGGCCGGCTCGGGGCGCACCTTTGACCTGGACGCGGCGCGCTACGGCAAGGTGATCTTCATGACCGACGCGGATGTGGACGGCGCCCACATCCGCACCCTGCTGCTCACGCTGTTCTTCCGCTACATGCGCCCCCTTGTGGAGGCCGGGCGCGTGTATGCGGCGGTCCCGCCGCTGCACCGGGTGGAGGTGGCAGGCCGCGGCGGAAAGAAGGGGGAGTATATCTACAGCTACTCCGACGCCGAGCTGCACCGCATCCTCGCCCGTCTGGAGAAGAGTGGGCGCACGTACAAGCAACCGATCCAGCGCTACAAGGGCCTGGGCGAGATGGACGCCAACCAGCTGGCGGAGACCACCATGGATCCATCCCACCGGATGCTGCGTCGAGTGTCGCTCGCCGACGAGGAGGCGTTGCGTTTCGCCGAGGACACCTTCGAGCTGCTCATGGGATCGGAAGTGGCGCCGCGGCGCGATTTCATCGTCGAGGGCGCGGACGATATTTCGCGCGAGCAGATCGACGCGTAGGCGTTGCACGGCACCATTGGTAGACTGAGGCATATGCAGACGGGAGAGATCACGGGACGTTCACTCGCACAGCGTTTGGCTGCGCCGAGCGAGCTGGCGGGGCCAAGCCCCCACCTGGGGTTGACCTGGGCCCGGCTCGCCGCAGGGGACCTCGACGAACTGTCCGAGCTCCTGGCCGAATCGGCCGACCCGGAAATCTGCGACGAGCTCCGCATCCTCCAGCAGGTCACGCCATGGGTAGAGGCCAGCGAGGAGGAGCGGAAGAACCTGGACGCGATCGTGGGACGCGACGCCAGCGGTCAGCTCCAGGCGATCGGGCTTGTCTTCAACAATCCCCACCCGCTCACCGAGGCCCAGGCCAACATCTACGGCGTGATCCGTCCGCACTGGCGCGGCCGTGGCATCGGCCGGGCGCTTCTCGAGTGGCAGGACGGGCGGGCGCGTCAGCTCATGCTCGACGCCGGCTACGACCTGCCGGCCTCTATCCGTTCCAGGGCACGGCTATCGAACATGGAACGACGCCGCCTGCTCGCCGCTGGCGGGTTCTCCCCGCACACGCGCTGGACGTACATGGACGTGGACTTGGGCGCCGAGCACGCCGAGCACGCGCGCGGTGCAAGGGCGCGCCTCGAGGAGCGCGGCATGGAGCTTATCGCCTTTGACGACAAGCATTCGGATGAGGTGCTGCGCCTGCACAACCGGATCTCGATGGTGATGGATCGGCGCCAGCCCATGTCGCAGGCCGAGTGGGTGGACTGGATGACGCCGGAGGATCGGGCGACGTCGGTGCTACTCACTGACGGGTCGAACCTGGTGGGCTACTCGCTCAACTCCGCCGACGGGTCCACGATGTGCGTGAAGTTCTACGGGGTGGAGCGCGGTTTTCGCCACCAGGGCATTGGCACCGACCTGGTGGTGGCCCAGATGGGAACCGCGTTGGAACGGGGGATCGCGCACATGCGCGTGCCGGTGATCTCCGAGGCGACGCCAGCTACCGACTTCCTTACGTCTTATGGCTTTTTCGAAGGCTCCTCCCAGATCCTCTACTCGATTGATATCTGATGGCTGACTGGACGTGGAGTGCGCTGAGCGCGGAGGACGGGCCTCACGTGTACGCGATCATCGCGGCGATTGAGGAGGCCGACTCCGCAGCGAACCGAACCACCCGGCACGAGGTGGAGGGATATTTTGCCGACTCCCACGCCTGGCGCGCCCAGGGCGTGTGGGAGGGGGAGGAGCTCGTGGCCTTTGGCCTGGCCCGGACCCCGGCAAAGAACGCCGGCGAGCACCCGATCACGATCTCTGGTGGGGTGGCGCCGTCGTGGCGCTCGCACGGGGTGGGCCACAACCTGCTCGAGCGCCAGCTCCGCACGGCCCACGATCTTGCCACCGAGCTTGGTCTGGACGACGCGCTGGTCCAAATGTACGTGGATGCCTCGCAGGGCGCCCTGTTTGAGATGGCCACCCGTTTCGGCTTCCGCGCCAATTCGCGCTACGTGCAGATGCGGCGGAGCCTGGACGTACCCGCCACGGTCACTGAGGTCTCCTCCTACATTCAGATCGTCAAGATGGGCACGGACTGGGTGAAGGATTCGCGCAAGGCCCATAACCGCGTGATGGCCGAAAACGAGATGTCCGCGATGAGCGGCAATGCGTGGGCCAAGCGCCTGGAGCAGATGGACGAGGACCTGTGCCTGGTGGCGATCGATCTCTTCGGGGATCGGCCCCGGCTCGCCGGCTACGTGCTGGCCTCCCGCTTCGCGTCGGGCCTCGACGGCCACGGAGTCGACAACACGGTGCCGGACGAGGGCTACATCGAGGAGATCGTGGTGCTGCCCGAATGGCGCGGCAAGCACGTGGCCTCTAACCTCCTGGCCACCGCCGTGGAGCGTTTCCGCGCGGCGGGTCTGAGCTACATCGGGCTGGACGTCACGGCCGACGGCGCGGACTCGGACCTCGTCACGGTCTTCGAGCACTTCGACTTCACGCGTGTGGCCGAGACTTATATCATGACCACGCGCGTCTAGCCGGCCCGGCCTTAGCCGATCGCCATGACCACCGAGCTGAGCTGAGTTCCGGAACCGTCGCGCCGCTCGTCAACGTCGGGGAGCGCCACCGGCTTGCCATGGGCGTCGCTCGCGCGCGGGGGCAGCTCACCCACCCACGCCATCTGCAGCTGGTCCTCGCCGCGCAGGAAGCGCTGTGTGCGCACGCCGCCGGTGCCGCGGCCCTTGGCGGGGTAGCGGTCGAGCGGGGTGACCTTGGCTGAGCCGGGCACGGTGCCGGGAAGCGATCCGGATGAGCCGGCGATGGTGAGCACACAGTGGGCCGCGAGGTCGCCCGCGGGCACTACTCCGAGCGCGATCACCCGCGCCTCGCCGAGGCGGATGCCGGCAATGCCCTGGCCTGCCCGGCCTTGCGGGCGCACGCCGGCCGCTGGGAAGCGCAGGAGCTGGGCGCCGGAGGTGACGAGGACAATCTCGTCGTTATCGGAGGCGGGGGCCGCGCCGATCACCTCGTCCCCGTCGGCGAGCTTGATGAGGTCGATCGCGCCGCGGTCGGGGTAGTCAGGGTTGACGCGTTTGATCTTGCCTTGGGCGGTGGCGAGCGCGAGGACGGGCGGCTCATCGAGGTTGACCAGGCCGACCACGTGCGAATCCTTGCCCGCCAGCAGGAGCTCGCGCACGGGCGCGCCGCCGGACAGGCCCGGGGCCTGCTCGGTTTCGGGGATCGCGGGGATGTCGACCACGTTCAGGCGCGTGACCGAGCCGTCGGAGGTGATGACCCCGATCGCGGACAGGTTGGTGGTTGCGACCTTGGTAACCACGGCGTCGTGGCGCTGGCGCGGACCGGAGCGCGAGGGCTCGGTGGGGGTGACGACGCGGGCGATGAGGCCGTCGCCGGACAGGAGCACCCAGCACGGATCGTCCTCGACCTTGAGCGTGGAGGTGGCCGTGGCGGCCTCGGATTCGAGTAGCACCGTGCGGCGCGCAGTGGCGAACTCGCGGGCGGTCTGGGCCAGCTCAGCAGAGACGAGTGAGCGCAGCTTGGCCTCGGAGGCGAGGATCTCGCTCAGCTGTTCGATCTGGCTTTCCAGCTCGCACTTTTCCTGCTCCAGCTCGATCTGGGAGAACTTGGTCAGCCGGCGCAGGCGTAGCTCGAGGATGTAGTCGGCCTGGACCTCGGTGAGGTCGAAGACCTTCATCAGGCGGTCCCTGGCGATCGCCGAGTCGTCGGAGGAGCGGATGACGGCGATGACCTCGTCGATGTCGAGGATCGCGATGAGCAGGCCCTCCACCAGGTGCAGGCGGTCCTTGGCCTTCTGGAGTCGGAAAGCGGTGCGGCGCCGGGTGACGGTGAGGCGGTGGTCGAGGAAGACCTCGAGCAGGGCCTTGAGGCCGAGCGTGCGCGGCTGGCCGTCCACGAGCGCCACATTGTTGATGCCGAAGGAATCTTCGAGCGGGGTGTGCTTGTACAGGTCGGCCAGCACGGCCTCGGGGTTGAAGGAGTTCTTCACCTCGATGACGAGGCGCGTGCCGTGCTTACGGTCGGTGAGGTTCTGCACCCCCGTGATGCCCTGCAGTTTCTTGGACTGCACCCCGTCCTTGATCTTGTCGATCACCTTTTCCGGGCCCACCAGGTAGGGCAGCTCGGTGAAAATGATGCCCTTCTTGCGGGCGGTGATGTTTTCGATGTGGGCGGTGGCGCGGGTGCGGAAGACGCCGCGGCCTGTCTCGTATGCCTGGCGGATCCCGTTCAGCCCCACGATCTTGCCGCCCTCCGGCAGGTCGGGGCCGGGAATGTAGCGCATGAGCTCGTCGAGCGTCGCCTCGGGGTGATCCAGCAGGAAGCGCGCGCCGGCGATCACCTCGCCGAGGTTGTGGGGGGCCATGTTCGTGGCCATGCCCACCGCGATGCCCGACGAGCCGTTGACCAGCAGGTTCGGGATTGCGGCCGGCAGCACCTCGGGCTGCATGTAGGTGTTGTCGTAGTTGGGCACCATGTCCACGACGTCCTCATCCAGGTCCGCCGTCATCGCCAGGGCGGCGGGCGCCATGCGCACCTCGGTGTAGCGGGCGGCCGCGGGCCCGTCGTCGAGCGAGCCGAAGTTGCCGTGCCCGTCCACCATGGGCAGTCGCATGGTGAAGGGCTGGGAGAGGCGGACCATGGCGTCGTAGATGGCCGAGTCGCCGTGCGGATGGAGGCGGCCCATGACCTCTCCGATCACGCGCGAGGACTTGACGTGCCCCCGGTCGGGGCGCAGGCCCATGCGGTCCATCTGGAACAGGATGCGGCGCTGGACGGGTTTGAGGCCGTCGCGGGCGTCGGGCAGGGCGCGCGCGTAGATGACGGAATAGGAGTACTCGAGGAAGGACGTGCGCATCTCCTGTGACACGTCGATGTCAACGATTTGCTCAGTGGTGGCCATTCTTCCATTATCTGGCCCACGCGAGCTGCTACCGGCGAGCCGGCACCCCGTGTTGCCGTGATGTTCGTGACCCGACGTCGCTTGCCGGGCGTGGTTTTGGGACAATGGGGCAATGATTGATATGCGATCCGACCTCGACGATGCGCTGTTGACCCTGGTGGCGCAGGAGTCGCCCGTTCTTGCTGACATCCGCCAGGCCCTTGGCGACGACGTCGTGCGCGCCTTCTACGTCCGGCCCGAGACGGTCTTCGACGCGGACTCGGTCTATGACAGGATCGTCGCCTTCATCGTTACCGTCACACGGCTCGTACTCGTCTATTCGGACACGAACTACGAGATGGACACTCGCGGCGAGTACGTCACCACGGCGCAGTCGGTGTGCCTGTCGGAGATCAAGGAGCACCACGTGGTGCGCCGGCGTGAGTTTCGCGGGGAGCGCGTGGGCGAGCTCAACTCCATCCTACTGCGCCTGCGCTGGGGTGCCGCCTACAGTCAGGACCTCCAGCCTGGCGCATGCGACGACCCGAACTGCACGAACGACCACGGATACGTGGGTGTGGTGACGAACGAGGACCTCCAGCTCTTCCTCGACCGCCACGTCGATTCCACCCATTTCGCCCAGGGGGTGGCCTTCATCGACGACGTGGAGCGGATCCTCGGGCGGCTTTCATGATCCGGCCGGGCCAGGAGAACATTGCCGGCGTCCTGCCGGGCGTGCTGCGCGCCCTCGGGGCGGGCGGCGAGTCCGCGCTCGAGTTCCCCTCCGCTCGCCGCGCGTGCGTGGTTATGGTGGACGGCCTGGGCTACCGCAACCTCGACCAGCGCCGCGGGCACACGCCGACCCTGCGCTCTCTTGACATGCGCGCCATCACCACGGTGGTGCCGTCGACGACGGCGGCCGGCATCTGCGCGCTCGGCACCGGCGCTCTGCCGGGCAGGACGGCCATGGGCGGATATGCCCTGCGCCTGCCGGGCAGCACGGACGTCTTCAACCTCATCGCGTGGAACTCCCCGCACGTGGATCCGGTGGAGTGGCAGACCGTGCCCACCGTCTTCGAAAGCACGGACCTCGACACAGTGAAGATCCACCCACGCCGCTTCGTCGACTCCGGGCTCACGCTTGCCGCGCTCCGCGGCGGCCGCACCGCCGTCGCCGAAAAGCTCGAAGCGCGCGTTGACGCCGCGATCGCCGAACTCAAGGCTGGTGCCGACCTCGTCTACCTGTACTGGGGCGACCTCGACTCCACCGGCCACCACAACGGCTGGGAATCGGAGGCCTGGATCTACGAACTCGAGCACTTGGATGCCGAGCTCGGCCGGCTACGACGCCTCCTGCCGCGCGACACGCTGCTCGTGCTCACGGCCGACCACGGCATGATCGACGTCAACGAGCGCTATGACATCGCGGACGTGGAGGAGCTCACCCGCGGGGTGGAGGTCGTGGCCGGAGAATCGCGCGCGCTACACCTGTACACGGCGGAACCGCAGGCAGTGGCTGCGCGCTGGCGGGACGTGCTGGGGGAGCGGGCCTGGATCTTCACTCAGGGCGAGGCCGAAAAGGCCGGGTTGTTTGGGCCGATGGGGAGCTTCGCGCGCGAGGTCTTGGGAAATGTCCTCGTCTTCGCGAAGGGCAACCTGGCGATCGTCGACTCGCGCTACCAGAGCGAAGGCGCAATTGGGCTCGTCGGCGTGCACGGCTCGCTCACCGAGCAGGAGATGATGGTCCCGCTCGTCATCGACCACGCCTAGAACTATGGTGTGGTCCTAGTCGTCCTTCGAGTATCCGAAGACGATCTCGTCCCACGTGGGCATCGCCGGGCGGTTGCGCCGTTTCTTCGGCTTGTCCACCTTTTCAACCTTGGGGGCCTCCGGTGCGACGCCGGGCAGGGCCTGCTGGGCCTCATCCTTCGAGGCGTCCCCATCTTCCTTTGCCGCGGGCGTGGGCAGGGAAAGAACCGTGGCGTCCTGGGCCGCCTCCGGCTCGGAGTCAGCCGGGTGGGCGCCGTCGAACTCGGGCATCGGCTGGACCTGGCCGCGCTTGGAGTTGAGGGAGGCGAGCATCGAATCGATGTCCACGGGGCTGCCCGCAGAGGCCGGCTGGGCGTCGATCACCGAGGCCTTCTGCTCCGGCTCGGCCGCCGGCGTGTTTGGCTTACGCCAGGGGCTCGCGGGGGCCGGGATCTGGTTTTCGGTGAGCCAGGTCGCCTCGTCGTTGCGCGCCTGGAGAGTCTGGGCCTTCGTGTTAACCGACCAGCGGGCGACGTTGACCACCCCGCCGCTGGTGTACGTGGCGGAGAGAATCCACGGTTCGCCTTGCTCGCGGCGGGCGTCCCACGTGACCTCCCCGGCCTCCACCCCGCGGGTCAGCAGGCGTGAGGCCACCAGCTCCTCCAGGCTCATGCCGCCGTCCTCGTGGCCCTGGCGGTACAAGCGGGCGTTCTGGGCCACGTACTCGCGCTCGGCAAAAATTGGGTAGGCCAAGTTGGTCAGCTGCGAGGGCGGGAGCGAGGAGATCTCGGAGACCTCGGCCACCGTGCGCCCGGCGCGGAAGTACGCCTGGATCTCGCGCGGCGTGATCGGCTTGGGTGCATCCTCGCCCGCGGCGCTCACGTCTGTGCGCAGAGCCGCCCGCAGTTCGTCGGTGATTGGAAGTACGTATCGATTGCCATCTGAATCATTCAGGCTCAGCTTTTGCCCATCCTGAAGCCCCAACAATTCGAGCTCGATCATGTTTGCCTCCTACATTCCTGCAACAAGCGTGCCACCTGGCGGCATTCAATGGGGCCACGGGCGGCGGTGTGTTGGCCAATGTGAGCCAAATTGTCTCACGTATTCACTAATTCAGAACCAATGTTGTCAAACGCGGCAAGCTCTGGTAGAAAGTGCGTGAACATCGAGCTATTCAAGGGGAGATCATGGCCACAGATTACGATGCGCCGCGAAAGCAGGATGAGGAACTAAAGGAGGATTCCCTCACCCAGCTCAACGCGCGAAACAACAATCACCAGTCCAACTCTGTTGATGAAGACGAGGTGGAGGCCGCCGAGGGCTTCGAGCTTCCGGGTGCGGACCTGTCGAACGTTGAGCTCTCCGTTGCAGTTGTTCCCGCCCAGGATGATGAGTTCACCTGCTCCCACTGTTTCCTCGTCCATCACCGCTCCCAGCTGGCATACGAGGAGGACGGCCTGCCCGTCTGCGCCGAGTGCGCTTCCTAGGAGGACCGATGGTGTGGCCCTTCGGGAAGAAGAAGCAGGTAGTAGGCGCGGACGCCGTCGTTGATGAGGCGGAGGTCGAGGCAGCGGTAGAGGCGCCCACGGTCGGTCCGTTCGACGCCGGCGATGTGACGATCGGCAAGCGCCTGGACGCCGGCTCGCTGTGGATCCCCGTCATCCCCGACACGACTCTCCAGTTCACCCTTGACCGCCGGCGCGAGCAGGTACTCGGCATCGTGTACTCGAAGAACTCTTCGGCCCTGCAGCTACAGGTGTTTGCCGCTCCACGCTCGGCGAAGCTGTGGGACGACGTGCGGCGCGACATGCGCACCTCGATCGCCAACCAGGGCGGTTTCTCGCAGGAGGTGGAGGGCCCGCTCGGCCCCGAGCTGCACGCGCAGATGCCCGTTCCCAATTCCAAGGCGATGGCCCCGCACCGCTTCCTCGGCGTGGATGGGCCGCGCTGGCTGTTGCGCGCCACGCTGTATGGCAAGGCCGGTTCGGATGAGGCGGCGGCGAACGAGATGATCGAGATCGTCCGCGACGTGGTGGTCAACCGCGGTCAGGCCCCGCACCCGCCGCGCGAGCTGCTCCCGCTCGAGATCCCGGAGCAGGTGACGGCGCAAGAATGACGCGGCGGCGCGAGCTGGTTGGCACGGTCCGCTCCATCACCTACCCCGGTGCGGGGTTGGTGCACCGGGTACTGGTCCGGCTCGACACCGACGACGGCCCGCTCACCTTGCATTTCATGTCGAGGACCACCCTCGAATGCGTAGATATCGGCACGAAGATCCGCGTAGCGGGCGCCCTCACGCGCCACCGCGGCGTGCCCACCATGTTCAACCCCAGCTTGGAAGTGACGAACGACGATGACTGAGTCCACGAACACCACCGGAATGCGCGCCCTGGTTGAGGACGACTTCGACGTCGTGGCGGCCGTGGGCGGCGTGCGCGGGGTGGTGGAGGCCACGATCCCCACCGTCCTTTTCCTCGTTCTCTACACCGTGATGCACAACCTCAACCTGGCTGTCGGCATCTCGCTGGCCTCCTCCCTGGCCTTTATCCTGATCCGGGCGATCCAGCGTATCCCCGTCACCCCCGCGCTCGGCGGCCTGTTCGCCATCGCCCTGTCCGCCTTCGTCACGTGGCGCAGTGGGGAGGCGTCGAACTTCTTCGTGTGGGGGCTCCTGACGAACGCGGGCTACGCCGCGGCCCTACTCATCTCAATCCTCGTGCGTTGGTCGGCGCTCGGGTTGCTCATCGGGTTCTTCCGTGGGGACGCCACAGGCTGGCGCACCGACCCCACCCAGCGGGTCACCCGCCGCCGCTACGTGCTCATCACGTGGATGTGGCTGGGCTTATTCCTCCTCCGACTTGCCGTCCAGGGCCCGCTCTACCTCGCCCACGCCACCGAGGCGCTCGGGATCGCCCGTCTCTTTATGGGCGTGCCGTTCTTCGCGTTGGTCGGCTGGTTCACGTGGTTGCTGGTCAAGGACTTGCCCGACGTGCCCGCGGTTATGGACGAGACCGACGCGACCGGCGTCGTGACCGAGGAGCGCTAGAGGATCTCCTCGATGTCGGCCAAACCCTCGGAGGCATTGGCGCCCACGAGGACGAGGAGCTGATCGCCGGCGTCGATCGACATGTCGGTGCTGGGGAAAAGTGGAACGCCGTCGCGCACCACGCCCGTGACCAGAATGTCGGGCGGGAGGGCGATCTGACCGAGCGCGTGGGCGGTGAAGAGCGAGCCCTCGGAGACGGTGGCCAGATACATCGTGGCGCCGGACTGGAACTCCATGCGGCGCACGAGCTTGCCGGTGGAGACGGCCTCGGAGATGATCCCGGCCATGATCTGCGGGGTGGAGACTGCGACGTCGACGCCCCAGGATTCGTCGAAAAGCCAGGCGTTGGACGGGTTAGAGACGCGGGCGATGACGCGCGGCACGCCGAACTCGGTCTTTGCCAGGAGGGAGAGGACGAGGTTTGCCTTGTCATCTCCGGTGGCGGCGACAACGGCGTCGGTGTCGTTCAACCCGGCGGCCTCGAGGACGGACAGTTCGCACGCGTCGCCGAGGACCCAGTCCGCCTCTGGCACGGAGGCCACGCGCATCGCCTCGGGCTTGATGTCGATGAGGGTCAGTTCGTGCCCAGCTTCGCTCATTTCGCGGGCGAGCGAGCGGCCAACTGAACCGGCTCCGGCTACCAGAATCTTCATGTCACCGTACCTTCGCGGGGTGGTTGGTCACGCGCTGGATCGCCTGGGCGTCGGCGAGCGCCGCGACGAAGCGCAACTCATCCCCGTCCTGGATCACGGTGGAGGCCGTGGGCATGACGAGTTGGAGGTTGCGGGTGATATAGGCCAGGCGCGCCCCAGTTTCGGCCTCAATGTCGGCTACCGTGCGCCCATACCAGGAGGGATCGAGGTCAACGAAGAAGAGCGCGGTGCCGGTGGCTGAGTCGATGTGCTCCACGTATGGCCCGAGCGGGATGAGGTTGCGCATCACCTGGTCCGCCGTCCAGGAAACGGGGGCCACCACGTCGATACCGAGCTTGTTGTAGACCCCGGCACGCGAGGAATCGTAGATGCGGGCCACCACGTTGTCCACGCCGAACGTTTCGCGCACCACGCGGGCGGCGATGATGTTCGAGTTGTCCCCGGAGGACACGGCGGCAAAGCCGGCCGCCTCTTCGATGCCGGCTTGGCGCAACGCGTCGCGGTCGAAGCCGACGCCGGTGACCTGCTGGCCCTGAAAGGAATCGGGAAGGCGCTGGAAGGCGTGCGAGTTTTGATCGATGATGGCCACCGAGTGCCCACGATCTGCGATGTTGACGGCGAGGCTGGCGCCAACCCGGCCGCAGCCCATAATGACGAAATGCACGACTTAGACGTTACCCCAAATGCGTTTACAGCGTAACCTAACCATGTGAACCTCGAAGTCTCCCAGCACGGTAAGGACATCGTCCGCTCGATCACCAGGTCGACGTCGGTGTCCATCATCGCGCTGGGCATGGTCCTCGTGCCGCAGGTGGTGCTGCGGTCGGCGTCGTACTCGGAGAAGGTCACGGCGATTTTCATCGCTCTGGTCAGCGCGTTTCTCACGCTGGTGGGCTCCCTGTTTATCGCGGGCCTGTTGCACCGCCACGTTCCGCAGAAGGCCTCCCACCAGCTGGCCGAATGGTACGTGGGGCACTGGGCGGGCCTACTCCTTTCCGCCGCCCGGATATTGGCCTACGCGCTGATCCTGATCCTTGGCGTGGGTCTCGCGGTTAATTCTGCTGAGGCACTGCTCGATATCTCGTGGGACTGGGCGCTCGAATCGGTGCTCATCTTGCTTGTCGCCGTCCCGGCGCTGGCGGGGCGGATGCGCCGCATCGAGCGCTGGGGCGTATTCTTCGCCGCGGGCGCGGTGCTGGGCATGGTGGTCCTGCTCGGATACGGCCTAATCCTCGAGGCCACCGGCTCGATCGACTTCGAAAACATCCGCCTCGCCCAGGAAAACTCCTTCACCTCCGACCGGGTGGTCGGCCAACTGAATTACTACGTGGAGTCGGTCCTGGCAGGCGCGATGGTGGGCGCGATCTCCTCGCTCATTTCCGAGCGGATCCTCAAAGATTCCGCCGAGCGCCGGGTGAGCAGGCGCAGGCTTGGCGCCTTCATGCTGGCCGCCTTCCTCATCATCGCGATCGTGTTCTACTTCATCGTGGCGCTGCATATGCCCGGCCACCGCGAGGCCCTGCCCACGCTCACGATGTCCTATTCCTTCTTCGGGCCCGTCGGCCAGGTCGTCTACGTGGTGCTGTTCGCGCTGCTTGGCCTGGCGGTGGCGATCACGGCCTACGCCCAGCTGCCGCGCCTCCTGCGTGAACTCGCGCTCGACGGCCTCCTGCCGCGCAAGCTCGCCGCCGCCGACGCCGTCGCCCCGCGGCGCGCCATCGTGGCACTGATCGCCGCGCTCGCCGCCACCGTGACGCTCGCGCTCGATTCGGCGCGTTCGATCGCAGCCGTCTTCGTCTTCATCGTCTACATCATCATTGCTTTCGTTAGCGCCGCGATGGTCTCGCGCTCGCGCACGATCCTCACCGACTCCACAGTAGGTGAGGAACGCCGGGTGGCCCGCGGCCTAGCGTGGGTGTTTGCGTTCTACGGGCTGGCGGCTCTCGGGGTTGCGGGCCTGGTGGTCTACGCCCAGCCGATGTGGGCGCTGGCCGGCGTCGTCGCCCTGTCGGTGCCAGTCCTCTTCCTCGTGGCCTATTCGCGCGGGCAGTCGAAGGTGCGCGAGCAGCTGAAGCTGGGGGACGTGAGCGAGGGGCGCCACCTGCCCACGCGCGTGCACGGTGTGGTCATCATTGACCGGGTCGACGCCGCCACGATCTCGGCCGTCACCTGGGCGCGCGCCATGCGCTTGTCCTCCCTCACCGCGGTCTGCGTGGACATCGATCCGCGTCAGACTCGCCGGATCCGGGAGGCATGGGAGGCCTCACTTGTGCCGGTGGACCTCACGATCCTCGGAGAACCGAAGGGCGCGTGGCGCGGCCCGGTGGTCGACTACATCCGCTCCCAATTGGCCCAAAGCCCGCACGATATCGTCAACGTCATCATCCCGCGCGTGATCTACTCGAGCGCCTGGGAGCGCTTTTTCCTGCGCCACTCCACCCCGCGCGTAATCTCGGACCTACGCTTCGAGCCGCGGGTGATGATCACTGAGGCACCCTACCGCCTGGGCGAGGGGGACTAGTGCTGCTCGAAATCACGGACATCGGCCACGGCGGCGTGGGGATCGCCCGGCACGAGGGCCAGGTGGTCTTCGTGCGCGGGGCGATCCCGGGCGAGCGCGTGGAGGCCGAGCTCACCGCCAGCCGCTCGCGTTACCTCACGGCCGTGGTGTGCGAGGTCATCGAGGCCAGCCCCGAGCGGGTGGCCCACCCCTGGCCCGAGGGCGCGGCCGGAGTTACCGGCGCTGCCGACTTCGGCCACATCACCCTGGAAGGCCAGCGCGCCCTCAAGGAGCGCGTCGTCCTTGGCAATCTGCGTCGGATCGGCGGGCAGGAGCTGTACGAAACGGCGCTCGGGCTCGGCTTTTCTGTGGCCGCGGTGGACGACACGGACGGCTGGGGGAGTCGCACGCGCTTCGACGTCGTGAAGCTGAAGCGCGGGGTGGGAATGTACCGCGAGGGCACGAACGAGCTCGCGGCCATCACCTCCATGCCACTGGCGCTACCGGAGCTGGAGCGCCTCATCTTCGACCCGGCGTGGGACCGAGTGATCGCGCCGGGCACGCGCCTGCACGTGGTGGGCCCGGCGTCGGGGGAGGACGTGGTGGTGGCAGACCGCGTCTATGCCGCCCCAGGCCGCGAGGCTGCTGGCCACATCTGGGAGCGCGCCGCCACGGAGGCCGACGTGTACGACTACCGCGTGTCGGCCGCCGGCTTTTGGCAGGTTCACACCCGCGCGCCCAGCACGTTACTACGTGCCGTCATGGGGGCGGCCGCCGTGAGGCCGGGCGAGTCGGTGCTCGAGCTGTTCTCCGGCGCGGGACTCTTCACCGTGCCGCTTGCCAAGGCCGTGGGCGATGCTGGCCGGGTGCGGGCGATCGAGGGTTCGCAGCGCGCCGTGACGGATGCGACCGCAAACCTCGCGGGCATGCCATGGGCGAGCGCGAGCGCGGCCAGGATCGACGAGCGGACCGCAGCCAAGGTGAGCGCGGACGCCGTCGTGGCAGACCCGCCGCGCGCGGGCCTGGGCAAGAAGACCGCGTCGGCGCTGGCGAAGGCCGAGGCGCGAATCGTGCTCGTCTCCTGTGACCCGGCCGCGATGGCCCGGGACGTGGCAGAATTGGTGGCAGGCGGAAAGACGGTGGAGTCCATGGCGGCCTTCGACATCTTCCCGCACACGCATCACGTCGAGGTGGTCACCGCGCTGCGATAGAGCGAAATCGATAGACAGGCTCCCCGGAGGCTGATAGTTTGATATCGAGATAATGTGATCCGGGACGTTCATAAGGAGAGCTATGAGCATTGATACCTTTAAGGCCAAGTCCACGCTGCTCGTGGGGGAGAAGGAATACGAAATCTACCGGCTCGACGCCGTGCCGGGCACCGAGAAGCTTCCCTACTCGCTTAAGGTCCTCGCCGAGAACCTCCTGCGCACCGAAGACGGCGCAAACGTGACCGCCGATCAGATTAGGTCGCTGGCTAACTGGGACGCCTCGGCCGAACCCAGCCACGAAATCCAGTTCACCCCCGCGCGCGTGGTCATGCAGGACTTCACCGGCGTGCCCTGCGTGGTTGACCTTGCCACGATGCGCGAGGCCGTGACCGAGCTGGGCGGCAACCCCGATCAGATCAACCCGCTCAACCCGGCCGAAATGGTGATCGACCACTCGGTGCAAATCGACGTCTTCGGCACCGCCAACGCCCTCCAGCGCAACATGGAGATCGAATACGAGCGCAACCAGGAGCGCTACCAGTTCCTGCGCTGGGGCCAGAGCGCCTTCCAGAACTTCAAGGTGGTCCCGCCGGGCACCGGCATCGTCCACCAGGTCAACATTGAATACCTCGCGCGCGTCACCATGGCCCAGGTCAACGACGGCGTGCTGCAGGCCTACCCCGACACGTGCGTGGGTACCGATTCGCACACCACGATGGTCAACGGCCTGGGCGTGCTCGGCTGGGGCGTGGGCGGCATCGAGGCCGAGGCGGCCATGCTCGGCCAGCCCGTGTCCATGCTCATCCCGCGTGTGGTGGGTTTCAAGCTCTCGGGCCAGATCCCCGCGGGCGCCACCGCCACCGACGTCGTGCTCACCATCACCCAGATGTTGCGCGAGCATGGCGTGGTGGGCAAGTTCGTGGAGTTCTACGGCGAGGGCGTGGGCGCCGTGCCGCTGGCCAACCGCGCCACGATCGGCAACATGTCCCCGGAGTTCGGCTCGACCGCCGCGATCTTCCCCATCGACGACGTCACGCTCGACTACCTGCGCCTCACCGGCCGCGACGAGGAGCAGATCGCCCTCGTGGAGGCCTACGCCAAGGAGCAGGGTATGTGGCATGACCCGTCGGTGGAGGTGGAGTACTCCGAATACCTCGAGCTGGACCTGTCCACCGTGGTGCCCTCGATCGCCGGCCCGAAGCGCCCGCAGGACCGCATCGTGCTGTCGGAGGCCAAGTCCGCCTTCCGCGACGTGCTGCCCACGTACGTTAAGGAGGAGATCGAGATGGAGATCGACTCCGCGCTCGAGGCGACCTTCCCGGCTTCCGACCCGGTGGCGCCGGGTGCGGACGACGAGCACCCAGCCCCCGTCGAAGAGCCCGGGGCGGGCCGTCCTCACCGCGTCACCCCGGTGACGCTGGCCGACGGCACGCTAACCGAGTTAGACCACGGCGCGGTGGCGATCGCGTCGATCACGTCGTGCACCAACACTTCCAACCCGTCGGTCATGATGGCGGCCGCGATGCTCGCTCGCAACGCGAACCGCTTGGGGTTGCGTCCCAAGCCGTGGGTGAAGACCTCGATGGCGCCCGGCTCACAGGTGGTGACCGACTACTATGAGGCCGCCGGCCTGTGGGACGACCTCAACGCGCTCGGCTTCAACCTGGTCGGCTACGGCTGCGCCACCTGTATCGGCAACTCCGGCCCGCTGCCGGAGGAGGTCTCGAAGGCGGTCAATGACGCCGACCTTGCGGTGGTCTCCGTGCTCTCCGGCAACCGCAACTTCGAGGGCCGCATCAACCCGGACGTGAAGATGAACTACTTGGCCTCTCCGCCGCTGGTCATCGCCTACGCGCTGGCCGGCACGATGGACTTCGACTTCGGCACCGAGCCGCTCGGCCAGGATAGGGACGGCAACGACGTGTTCCTCGCCGACATCTGGCCCGACGCCGACGAGGTGCAGGCCACGATCGACGCCTCGGTCAACCGCGAGATGTTTACCTCCTCCTACTCCGACGTGTTCGCTGGAGACGAGCGCTGGCGCTCGCTCGACACCCCGGAGGGCTCCACGTTCGCGTGGGACGGGGAGTCGACTTACGTGCGCAAGCCCCCGTACTTCGAGGGGATGACGATGGAGTTAACCCCGGTGGAGGGCATCGAGGGCGCCCGCGTGCTGGCCAAGCTGGGCGACTCGGTGACCACCGACCACATCTCGCCGGCAGGCGCGATCAAGTGGGATTCGCCGGCGGGCCTGTACCTGGCCGGGCGCGGCGTGGAGCGGCGTGACTTCAACTCCTACGGCTCGCGCCGCGGCAACCACGAGGTGATGATCCGCGGCACGTTTGCCAACATCCGCCTGCGCAACCAGCTACTCGACGGCGTGGAGGGCGGCTACACCCGCAACTTCCTTTCCGGCGAGCAGGAGGCGATCTTCGATGCCGCGCAGGCCTACCGCGAGGCGGGCGTGCCGCTCGTGGTGCTCGCGGGCAAGGAGTACGGTTCGGGCTCCTCGCGCGACTGGGCCGCGAAGGGCACCGCGCTCCTCGGCGTCAAGGCGGTCATCGCCGAGTCCTTCGAGCGCATCCACCGCTCGAACCTCATCGGCATGGGCGTGCTCCCGCTTCAGTTCCCGGCCGGTGAGAACGCCGATTCGTTGGGGCTTGCGGGCACCGAGGTCTTCACGATCGCGGGGATCGAGGAGCTCAACGAGGGTCGCACCCCGAAGACTGTGAAGGTCCGCGCCGAGAAGGACGGCTCGGTGACCGAGTTCGACGCCGTGGTGCGCATCGACACCCCCGGTGAGGCGGACTACTTCCGCAACGGCGGCATCCTGCAGTACGTGCTGCGCAACCTCGCGCGTTCGGCGTAAGGGCATGTGAGCGGGGCGGTGGCCGGGCCTGGCCACCGCCCCGCTCGCGTCCCCGGCGTACAGATTCGTAGAGGTGTGTGGCTCTTGCGCGAAGGAGACGATGGGCAGGTGCAGTGGTAATCTCTATGGGTAGTTCAAAGGAGACCCGGTGATTCTTGATTCGATTACATGCCCCGCGGACCTCGCCTCGCTGAAGAAGAAGGAGCTGGACAAGCTCGCGGCGGAGATCCGCCGCTTCCTCGTGGTCAACGTGGCGAAGACCGGCGGGCACCTCGGCCCCAACCTCGGGGTTGTTGAGCTCACGATCGCCCTCCACCGGGTCTTCGATTCCCCGCGCGACGTGCTCGTGTGGGATACCGGCCACCAGGCCTACGTGCACAAGATCTTAACCGGGCGCAAGGACTTCGATCGCCTGCGCCACGAGGGCGGGCTCTCGGGCTATCCGAGCAGAGCGGAGTCCGAGCACGACGTCGTCGAAAACTCCCACGCCTCCACCGCCCTGTCGTGGGCGGACGGGATCTCGCGCGGCATGCAGATGTCGGGCAAGGATCACCACGTGGTGGCGATCATCGGTGATGGCGCGATGACGGGCGGCATGGCCTGGGAGGCTCTCAATAATATCGCGGAGGACCCGGAGCGCCCCGTCGTTATCGTGCTCAACGACAACGGGCGTTCGTACGCGCCCACCGTGGGCGGGATCGTCCGCCGCTTTGACCCGGTGCGCAAGCTGGACGCCGTGCGAGTCAACCGCGATTATGAAAACTTCCTCGACTGGGGCAAGCGCACGCTCCAGGACGGCGGCCTGCCGGGCAAGCTCACGTACGACACGCTGCGCGGGATCAAGAAGGGCATGAAGGAGATCTTCTTCGACGCCGGCATTTTCGACTCCTTGGGGCTCAAGTACATCGGCCCTGTCGACGGCCACGACATCGTCAGCCTGGAAGAGGCGCTACGGATGGCGCGCGACTTCGGTGGGCCAGTGGTGGTCCACGCGATGACCGAGAAGGGCCGCGGTTACAAGCCTGCGGAGGAGAACAAGGCCGACCGCTTCCACGCCGTGGGCAAGATCCACCCCGAAACCGGCCTGCCGATGGAACCCTCCCGCTTCGGCTGGACCTCGATCTTCGCCGAGGAAATCCTTCAGATCGCGCGTAAGGACGCCGCGATCGTGGGCGTCACCGCCGCAATGCTCCAGCCCGTGGGCCTGTCGCTCATGAAGGAGGAGTTCCCGCGCCGCGTCATCGACGTCGGCATTGCCGAGCAGCACGCCGTGACCATGGCGGCGGGTCTGGCGAAGGCCGGCTTCCATCCCGTCGTGGCGCTCTACGCCACGTTCTTGAACCGCGGCTTCGACCAGCTGCTCATGGACGTTGCCCTCCATGGTGCGCCCGTCACCATCTGCCTCGACCGTGCGGGCGTGACTGGCGACGACGGCGCCTCCCACAACGGCATGTGGGATCTGTCGATGGCGGCGATGATCCCGAACCTGGCGGTGGCCACCCCGCGCGACGAGCCGCGCATGCGCGAGCTCCTCCACGAGGCCACCGCCATCGAGGCGCCCACGATCGTGCGCTACCCGAAGGGGTCGGTGCCGCCCGAGCTGCCGATCACTCGCAAGCAGGGTAGCCTCGATGTGCTGTTCGAGCGCGAGGCCAATGGCAAACCGCTGGTCTTCGTAGGGATCGGCCCCCTGGCCCACACCATGGTCGAGGCCGCGGAGCAAATGGACGAGTCCCTCATCGTGGTCGACCCGCGCTGGGTGCTCCCCACGAACCCCGACCTCGTCGAACTCGTGGCAAGCTCGGCGGGAGCGGTGGTGCTCGAAGATGGGCTCATCGACGGGGGAGTGGGAGACGAGTTACGCTCCGCGCTGGCCCGCGCCGGATCGGACGTGCCCGTGCGCAACCTCGGCGTCCACAAGGCATTCCTCTCTCACGCCTCGCGCTCGACGATCCTTCACCGGGAGGGCATGGACGCAGCCGCTGTCATCGCGGCCGCCGCCAGCCTACGCTAGCCTCGCACGGCGTCGTCGATGCGGCGCGCCGTGAGCTCGATCTGCCAGGGGCGCGCGCCGTCCTCGGCCAGGTGCGCTTCAAGTTCGGTGAGGGAGTCCCACCCGTTCCATGCCACGAGTTTCTGCGTGCGCGGCTTGAGCACCACTTCCTGGCGGATGCCCAGCTCTTCGGCGATCTCGAGGACCGTGGGGCGCAGGCGTGCCCACCTCTCCGCTGCCTCGGGGCGCTTGCGCACCCACTCGTTCGTGGGCGGAAACGGGTCGCGCTGCTCGCTGAACCTGCGTTCGGGCAGCATGCGCTCGTCGAGGTGCCAGGCGATGTCGATGGCGTGCCACCACGTGTCAGCATCCTGCTTGCGGGCGCCCTTGCGAAGAAGGGAAGACGTGGCGACGTCGGCGCGCGAGCGCGGTTTGCGCTTGGCGAGCTCGGCCAGCACGGCATTGGGCAGCACCTTGTGGGGCGCGAGGTCGCGGCGCTTGGCCAGATCGTCGCGGGCGTTCCACAGCTCGCGCAACATGGCGAGGGCGCGCTGGTCGCGGATCCCGGCCTGGCGCGACGAGCGGCGCCACGGTTGCTGATGCGGCGGGGCGGGCTTGCGCAAGCGCACCTCTTCGCACTCCTGCGCAAACCACTCGAAGCGGCCCAGCTCCTTGAGCTCGGCTGTCATGACCTCCCGTAGCTCGCCCAGTAGCTCCACGTCGAGCGCGGCGTAGGTGAGCATCGGCAGGGGAAGGGGGCGCTGGGCCCAATCCGAGCGCGAATACTCCTTCGCCAGCGTCCAGCCGAGCGCCCGCTCACACACGGCCTGCAGGGAGATCTTCTCGTATCCGAGAAGGAGCGCCGCGACCTCCGTGTCGAACACTGACGTGGGGCGCAACCCGAGCTCGGCCATGCACACGAGGTCCTGGTGAGCGGCGTGGAGGATCCACGCCTCGTTCATGATCTTCTTCAGCCCGTCCAGGCGGTCCTCGATGCCCACCGGGTCGATGAGCACCGTGCCCGCACCTTCGCGGCGGATCTGGATGAGGTAGGCGCGCGAGGAATAGTGCATCTCGTTGGCACGCTCTGTGTCCACGCCGAAAGGCCCAGTTCCGGCGGCAAGGCGGGCGACGGCGTCGTCGATGTCATCGTGCGTGACGGGCGGCAGACCCTCACGCGGCTTATCGAGCAGGCGGGCGGGTTCGGGCAGGGTCAAATCTTATCCACCTTACGGATGCTTCGCACTGCCTCACTCGGGCCGAGGCCCGCCATCGAGGCCGCGAAATCGGCCCACGCGTGCAGGTGCTCCGTGAGGTAGACGGTCTGCGGGGTCCACGAGGCGCGAAGCTCCAGTTCCACGCGCGAGGAATTGATGTAGAGCCCGCCAAACGTTTCGTTGAACACGCGGGTGACCGTGCCGTTGAGACTGTGGTAGGAGGCGCCGGCGCCATCGAGCGCGTCGACCAGCCACGACCACGCCACCTCGCCTAGCAGCGGATCGTCACCCATCGTGGCGTCCATCGGCGCCTGGGCGTGCATGACCACCCGGAACGTGCCGTTCCAAGCCGGCTGGCCCGCCGGGTCGTGCAACACCACGAACTTGGCCGAGCCGCGCAGGAAATCCGGATCGAGATTCGGCGAATCGTTCACCTCGGCCTGCAAGGCCACCGCCCACGGCGCGATCCGCGTGGGGCCCGGAATCTGGGCAACGTGGATCTCGGGACGAAACTGCTGGCCCTTAAGGGACTCGAGAGCAGTCACAAACTCCGAAGGCGGCTGTTGATTGGTCACATTAAGACTGTAGCGGCGCGCGGGCGCGCTGTGGCCGCGGCGCGCCGTTGGAGTCCGCCCATCTTAGCGAAAGACCGCCACTCCGGGCCCCTCGAAGCGCACCTGCCCCGACTCAATCGCCGTGGCGTCCCACGCGAGCACGAGCTCCCCGCCCGGGGCTGCTAGGCTCCGCGGTCCGTCCGCGATGGAGAAGACCACGGTGGTCCCGCCCCGCCGCATCCAGCCCACCTCGCCGTCCAGGTCGAACTCGGTGCGCAAGCGGTCGCCCGAGGCGATGTCCGGATCCTGGCGCAGCGCGATGAGGGCGCGGGTGAACTCGAGTAGGCGGCGGTGACCCGCGTCCTCCGCCTCAGACCAGTCGAGCTTGGACTCCAGGAAGGCCTGCTCGGACTGCGGGTCCGGCATTACCACCTCCTCATCTCCGTAGACGGAGGTCATGTCCCACGAGGAAAATTCCGCTTCGCGCCCGGCCTTGATGAGCGGGCCGAGCTCGGGGCCGTGGTCCGTGAAGTAGTTAAACGGGCGGGCCGTGCCCCACTCCTCGCCCATGAACAGCATGGGGGTGTAGTGGGAGAGCAGGATGAGCGCGCGCGACACGGCGAGCGCGCCGGGGGAGAGCGAGCGGGCGGGTCGGTCGGAGATGAGGCGGTTGCCCACTTGGTCGTGGTTCTCGTCGAAGACGATGAAGTGGTGGCCGCTCACGCCTTCGGGGATCGGCTTACCGCGCGGGGCCGGCTCGAACCTCAGTTCCTGGCCCACCCTGACGAAGCCGTGGCGGAAGGCTTGGCGCATCGCGGCCGGGTGCGTGTAGTCGGCGTAGTAGGCGTTCGCCTCGCCGGTCAGCCACACGTGCAAGGCGTGGTGGACGTCGTCAGCCCACTGCATGTCCATCCCGAACCCGCCCTCGCAGGTGGGAGCCACCATCGCCGGGTCGTTGAGGTCCGACTCCGCCGTGAGGGTCAGACGCCGGCCGAGCGCGCGCCCGAGCTGCGCCACCTCGTCCGAGAGCTGGGCGAGGAAGTGGTAGTCCGAATCGTCGCGCAGGTGGGGGACGGCGTCGAGGCGGAGAGCATCGAAGTGGTAGTCGCGCAGCCACTGGAGGGCGTTGTCGATGAGGTAGCGGCGCACGTGCTCCGCCCCCTCGGAATCGAGGTTGAGCGCCTCGCCCCACGGCGTGTGGTGGCGGCTGGTGAAGTACGGGCCGAACTGGGCCAGGTAGTTCCCGTCGGGCCCAAAGTGGTTGTAGACCACGTCCAGGCACGCCGACATCCCACGGGCGTGGATCGCGTCCACGAGCGCCGCCAGGTCCTCAGGGCGGCCGTAGGGGCGATGGATGGCGTAGATCGACACACCGTCGTACCCCCAGCCGCGCGTTCCCGGCATGGGCGCGATCGGCATGAGCTCGACGACGTTGACCCCCAGCTCGCGCAAGTAGTCCAGCTTCTCGATCGCTGCAAGGAACGTGCCCTCCTCGGTGAACGTGCCCACGTGCAACTCGTAGAAGACCTTGCCGGCGAGCTCCTCGCCGTGCCAGTCGGTGTCCGTCCAGGTGAACGACGCCAGGTCCACCAGTTCGCTCGGACCGTGCGGCCCCTCGGGCTGGCACATCGAGCGCGGATCCGGCAGGGCCATCCCGCCGTCGACTCGCAGCTGGTAGCGCGTGCCGGTGGGCAGCTCGTCGGACAGGGCAAAGTGGCCATCGGCCGTGGGCTGCAAGGCGAGCTCGCGGCCCTCGATGATCGCGGTAACGGACCCGGCGCTGGGCGCCCACACAGAAATCTTAGGCATCAATCTTCTCCAAAACGGCGGCGGGGAATCGGCCGAGGACCTCGGCGAGGTCGCGGGTGCCACCCTCGAGCTCGGCGCCCGTCAGTACGTTGAGCCAGGATCCCTCGGGCAGGACCACGGTGTACTCGCCGGCAAACTCGGGCACGTGGCGCATCGCCACCGTGGCCAGGATCGCCTGATCGGCGCGGGTGCGGGCGAAGGCGAGCGCGTAGCCGGTGGACACGGGCAGTGCCTGGTAGCCGCACTCGGCCGACGCGAGCTCGGGCAGCTCCCGGCGCAGGCGCGCAAGCCGCGAAGTAAACCACAGCTTCTCCTGATCCAGGCTGGGGGAGGAGGGAAGGCCATCGCGGTCGAGCTTGGCAAGCATCTTGGCAAGCCCTGTGAAGTCCACTGGGCGGCGGTTGTCCGGATCCACCAGCGAGGTCTGGGTGACCTCCTCGCCGTTGTAGGTGTCCGGCACGCCAATCGCCGTCATTTGAATCGCTTTCTGGCTGAGGATCATCGTGCGGGTCGCGGCCCGGGTCAGCTCGTGGAAGTCGGCGAGAAGGGCCAGGGCGTCGTCGTCGGACAGGATCGCGCTCGCGTAATCGAGCATGCCCTGCTCACCGGCCTCGTTCTGCTCGGTCCACGTGGTCCACGACTTTTGCTCGCGGGCGGCCTTGAGCAGGTAGTCCTCGAGCCGACGTTGCTCGATCGGGCCGCCGTCCCACGTGCCGATCAGCGTCTGCCACAGGAGGTTTTCCATCTGCCCGTCGAGGTCGGCGGGGCGCTCGTCGGCCACGAGGTCGCGCGCCTGGGTGAGCGTCGCGATCCACTCCTGCGCATACTGGGAGATAGGCGCGATCCGTGCGCGCACGTCCTCGCACCTCTTCGTGTCGTGGGTGGAGAGCGTGGACATCGTTACCGGCCATGTCAGGTGCGTGCGGGTCTGGAAGTCGTGGAACTGGTCCGGGGTGGTGGTGAAGTGGCTCGGGCCCCCGCCCACCTCGTTCGCGCTGGTCAGCGCGGTGTACCGGTAGAACGTGGTGTCCTCGACTCCCTTGGCCATGACGGCGCCGCACACCTGCTGGAAGCGCACGATCACCTCGTTGCGCCGTGATTCGTGCGTGCGCCCGGCCGATCCAATCTCGTTGCCGAGCAGGATATCGATGACGACGTCCAGGCTCTCCTGCCGATCCGCGTCGAGGTTGCGGGCGGCGCGCTCGGCGGCCGCGCGCAGCACGCGCTCGTCTTCCGGGTCGGGGCGCTCGCCTGGCACCACGTAGGCGCGGTAGCGGTCCATGTGGACCACGAGCTCGACCACGACGTCGCGCAGAGAGCGGAACGTGTGGTCGCGCAGCCGGACGTCGGAATGGCAGATGGCCGCCAGCAGGCTGGCCAGCCGGTCCACTTCGGCAAAGAGCGAGGTGGCCACGATCTGCCGCTTGGCCTTGACCTCCACGGTGGCCACCGAGTCTGTGGAGCCCGACATCTCGCCGTACAGCTGGGTGAGGGCCGGAAGGCCCTCCGGGGCGGTGAAAAGGCCTTGCAGGCGCTGCAGCGTGTCGTAGCCCGTGGTGCCGGCCGCCGGCCAATCGGTGGGCAGGGTCTCCTCGCCCTCCAAGATCTTCTCCGCCACCGACCAGGCACCGCCCGAGGCCTCGTGCAAGTTGCGGAAATAGCCGCGGGGGTCCGCCAGCCCGTCGGGGTGGTCGATGCGGAAGGCATCGATCAAGCCCTCCTCGAACAACTCGATGAGCAGCGCGTGGGACTGGCGGAAAACTCCCTCGTCCTCCACGCGGATCGCCGCGAGTGTGTCCACGTCGAAGAAGCGCCGGTAGTTGATCTCTTCGTTCGCCACCCGCCAGTGAGCCAGCCGGTAGTACTGGGCGTCGAGCAACTCCGCGAGCGGCAATGCCTCCGTGCCCCGGCGCACGGGGAACACGTGGTCGTAGTAGCACACCACCTGGGTGGGCCCATCCTCCTCGAAGCCGGGTACCACCATCTTCTCGATCGTGATCTCGCCGGTGGCGAGCACCTTGCCAATCCTGTCACCCAGCACCGGCATGAGTAGCCCGTCCCCCGAATCGGACAGCGAAATGTCAAACCACGCGCGGTAGGGCGAATCCTCCCCATCCCGCAGGGCCGACCACAGCGCCCGGTTGCGATACAGGGGCGTGGGCACCGCCATGTGGTTCGGCACGATGTCGACGATGAGGTGCATGCCGGTGTCGTGAATCGCCCTCGACACGCTCCGGAACGCCTCGATGCCGCCGAGGTCGGCGGAGATGCGCTCGTGGTCGACGACGTCGTAGCCGTGCATCGAACCCGGCGCCGCCTGAAGGATGGGGGAGAAGAACACGTCCGTGATCCCGAGGCTGGCAAGGTAGGGCACGATGGCCTCAACCGCGGCGAAATCGAAGTCGGGGCTGACCTGGATGCGGTAGCTCGTCACCGGCTGGTGGCGGCCCTTGGACGGGACATGAGAATGGTGGCGGACGACGACATCTTCAACAGGCATAAAACTCCTTGGTGGCGAAATATTGGGCAAGCCCCCGCAGCGCCGCTGACAGCCGGCGGGGGCTCGCATCACTTATGCGGTGCCAACACGTGCTCACGCACGGCGGTATCGGACACGGTTCCCACCGCCGGGCCGGCCTCCGAGCTGGCGGCGTTGAGGGAGGTGCGCAGGTCGCTATCCATGAGCCCGCGCTCGGTGGCATTGTGGCGCACGAGGATCGTGATCGACCTCGCTGTCACAGGGAAGACATCCCCGCCACCCAAGACGGCGCCGAGCGTGGCGTCGTCGTCGGTAGACAAAATCACCGTCCACGTGGTGTCCGTGTCGGTGCCGGGGATCGTGAAGTCCAGATCTTCTTCGGAGGCGTTGTAGGCCAGCAGGAAATCGTCGTCGATCACGCGCTCGCCGCGCGCGTTCGGCTCCGCGATACGCTCGCCGTTCAGGTACACCATGACCGAGCGCGCAAACCACGTGTCCCAGTCCTCGTCCTCCATGAGCTCGCCATTGTTCGCGAACCACATGATGTCCCCGCGCTCCGACTCGCCGCCGCGGCCGGCGTCGCCCATAAAGAAACGACGCCGCCTGAACACCGGGTGGTCGTGGCGCAACCTGATGACCTGTTGTACAAAGGCGTGCATGTCGAGTTGGGCCTCGTCCAGGTCCCAGTTCACCCACGCCAGCTCGTTGTCCTGGCAGTACGTGTTGTTGTTGCCCTCCTGCGTGCGGCACAGCTCATCGCCGTGGGAGATCATCGGCACGCCCTGGGAGGTGAGCAGGGTGGTGAAGAAGTTCTTCATCTGCCGCGTGCGCAGCTTGAGGACCTCCGGGTCGTCCGTGGAGCCCTCGACTCCCATGTTCCACGACTTATTGTTTGACGAGCCGTCCGCCCCGCCCTCGCCGTTTGCCTCATTGTGCTTCTCGTTATAGGAGACGAGGTCGGCAAGCGTGAAGCCGTCGTGGGCCGTGATGAAGTTGATCGAGGCGAACGGGCGGCGCCCCGAATGTTCGTACAGGTCCGACGAACCCGTCAGGCGCGAGGCGAACTCGGACAGCACGGAGGGCTCCCCACGCCAAAAATCGCGCATCGTGTCACGATAATCGCCATTCCACTCGGTCCACAGCGGCGGGAACTCGCCCACGTTGTACCCGCCCTCGCCCACGTCCCACGGCTCGGCAATGAGCTTGACCTGGGAGATGATCGGGTCTTGCTGGATAATGTCAAAGAAGGCCGACAGTTTGTCCACCGCGTGCAACTCACGGGCAAGCGTGGAGGCCAAGTCGAAACGGAAGCCGTCCACATGCATGTCCACCACCCAGTAGCGCAGCGAATCCATGATGAGCTGCAACGAGTGCGGGGAGGACATGTTGAGTGAATTGCCCGTGCCCGTGGTGTCGAAGTAGTGGGCCAGGTCGCCGTCGACCAACCGGTAGTAGGCGCGGTTGTCAATGCCGCGGAAGGACAGGGTGGGGCCCATGTGGTTGCCCTCGGCCGTGTGGTTGTAGACCACGTCGAGGATCACCTCGATGTCGGCGTCATGGTAGGCCTTGACCATCGCCTTAAACTCCTCCACCTGCGAGCCCACCTCGCCCGAGGAGGAGTAGGTGTTTTGTGGGGCGAAGAAGCCGATCGTGTTGTATCCCCAGTAGTTGGACAGGCCCTTGTCCTGCAACGAGGTGTCATTGACGAACTGGTGGACCGGCATGAGCTCAACCGCGGTCACCCCCAGCTCCTTGAGGTACTGGACCATCGCCGGGTGAGCCATACCCATGTACGTGCCGCGCAGCTCTTCGGGGATATCCGGGTGGATCGCCGTCATGCCCTTGAGGTGGGCCTCGTAAATCACCGTGTTGTGGTACTCGTGCTTAGGCGGGCGGTCATGGCCCCAGTCGAAGAAGGGGTTGACCACCACCGACAGCATCGTGTGCCCGAGGGAGTCCACCTCGGCACGCTTATCTGGATCATTGAAGTCGTAGGAGAAGTTTGCCTGGTGGTTATCCACTTGGCCCTCGATCGCCTTCGCGTACGGGTCGAGGAGGATCTTCGACGGATCGCAACGGTGGCCGTTTTCCGGCTCGAAGGGGCCGTGGACCCGGAACCCGTAGCGCTGGCCGGGCCGGATGCCGGGCAGGTAGCAGTGCCAGACGTGGGCGTCGACCTCGCGTAGCTCCACGCGCGATTCGCCCCCCGAATCGTCGATGAGGCACAGCTCGATCTTGTCTGCCACGGAGGAGAAGATCGCGAAGTTCGTTCCGGTGCCATCGAAAGTGGCGCCGAGCGGATAGGGTTTTCCAGGCCAAATTTCCATAACATATAGACTCTCACGTCTGGCACTGCTTTGGGTAAAGATGAGGCCAGAGGCGAAAAAGCGCAAGTCGTTCGCGCGATGGTGCAGGTGCGCACGGCTTGACGCCATGGGGTTTTATACAGGGAAGATGCGGCACGTATGGCCGCTGAGGATAGATGGTGGGCGATACTGGGATCGAACCAGTGACCCCTTCCGTGTGAAGGAAGTGCGCTACCGCTGCGCTAATCGCCCTAGGATCAGGTGATCTCTGCTCAAAGACAGTAGCTGACAATCGAGGGTAGAAGCAAACGCAATCGGCGTAGCGCACGTCACGTTATCCGGATTAGACACCGGTCGAAGATTATGGCTATATTAATCAGGCAGTCAGCGAGACGCGATCGAGCTGATATGCGGATGTAGCTCAGCTGGTAGAGCACCACCTTGCCAAGGTGGGGGTCGCGGGTTCGAATCCCGTCATCCGCTCGAAGGCCAAGTAATGTAGGATTACTTAACCACTTGGTGGGTTGGCCGAGAGGCGAGGCAGCGGCCTGCAAAGCCGTATACACGGGTTCGAATCCCGTACCCACCTCTCAATCAGGGCGATTGGCGCAGTTGGTTAGCGCGCTTCCTCGACACGGAAGAGGTCACTGGTTCGAATCCAGTATCGCCCACCACGTCCCCAGCACGCTGGGGATTTTTTCATGCCCGCTGCACGTTGGCGGCGAGGAGCACCTGGCTTTCCCACGGCGTTGTGGCTGGCCCGGCCGTCGTCGTGAGGAAGCCCGGCCGTCGTCGCGGGGCCGCTCGCAAACGCGACACTAAACCGCAAGATGCGGCACTAATTTACCGTGAATTAGTGCCGCATCTTGCGGTTTTGTATAGCATCTGCGCGGAGGAGGGCAGGGCGCAGGTGCGCCCGGCGGGCAGGGCGGGGCGCGGGTGCGCCCGCCGCGGTGCGTGTGGGTGCTAGTCTTCGGCGGGCTCCACTCGCCGGAAGGCGCTCATAGCAAGCAGCGCGGAGACCGTGAAGAGCATGATGACGACGACGATCCGGACGTCAACCACCGCGCCCGCGGCGCGCGCGATGCCGGTCGAGGCGAGGATGAGGGAAAGTGAGCCGAAGATGGCGGTGCTGATACGCATTTAATTTCCTTTCGGGAGTGAGCTGAGATAGAGGGATCCGTAGGAGAAGTTGATGGTGGCCGTAGTGACGGCATCGGGGTTGGTGATGGCGGCGGGGGAGTAGATGCGCACGCTCTCCCCGGCCCCGAGGTGGACGTTGCTCCACCATCTCTCGTCCGGGTTGTCGCCCGTGTCGTAGACGGGTTCGGTCCAGGTTTCGCCGGCGACGTCGACCCGCCAGGGTTCCCAACCGTTGAGGGCGACGTCGGCCACGCCGTAGACGTCTTCGTTGCGGGTGACTTCGATAATGATTGGGTCTGATTCTCTGAAGAGGTAGGGGGCGTCGGC
Organism: Trueperella sp. HMSC08B05; assembly: GCF_001808405.1. Classification (NCBI taxonomy): domain Bacteria; kingdom Bacillati; phylum Actinomycetota; class Actinomycetes; order Actinomycetales; family Actinomycetaceae; genus Trueperella; species Trueperella sp. HMSC08B05. The sequence goes on from NZ_KV793231.1 coordinate 74,115, forward strand.
GAGGATGAAGGCGTCGACGTTGTAGTCGCGCAGCTGGCCGGGATCGCTGTTGACCCCGGAGTGGGACACGGACAGCAGTGAGGGCCGCTCGCTCGAGCCGAAGGAGACGAGCTCGAGGTTCGGCGCGGTCACCATGGATGTGGGCATGATGAGGGCGATCGCGAGCGCGGCCGACGCCGGCAGGGCCAGGAACCAGGCGAGCGCGGTGAGCCATGTGGCTCGCAGGCCGCGCACTCCGGCGTACATGACGCCGATGGCGACGATACCAAGGCCCACGCTGAGCGCCATGAGGATCGCGGCGACCTTGCCCGGCACGGCGAGCAGCGCGATCGCGCTGCCGATAAAGGCGATGGCGACGACGACCGAGATGGCCTGTCCGCCAAGTGCCGGCTTTTTGGACTTGGGCTCCTTGAGCGGCCGCACCGGGTGAGCGGGCGCGGGGAATTCTGAGCCCGGCCCGTACGGCGCGGACCCGAACTGGGCGGCATCGTACACGCCACGCGGCGTGCTTCGCCGCCCGTTGCGCCAGAGCACGAAGAACACAGAGACGAGGATCACCAGTACGCCCATCAACGCCAGGCCGGGGGCCCGGTTGAGCGCGAAGTCGGCCCAGACGGCGACGAATGGCACGAAGACCACCGCGCCCACCAGGATGAGGATGATGGAGGCCGCAAACGCGGAGTCAGGATTGCGCAGCGCGCCTTCGGCCACGATCTCCTCCGTGGCGTAGGAGGGAATGAGGAGCCAGCCGAGCCCATAGAGGAGGAAGCCGATTCCGCCGACGATGGCGAGCGCAACGAAGGCCAGGCGGACCAGCACGGCGGAGATGCCCCAGCGGTGGGCGAGGCCGGCACAGACGCCGCCAGCGAGTGCGTCAGGCGTGCGGCGCAGGGGCCGGGAGCGAAGGGAGTCGTAAAGTTTCATGTCTTCATTCTTCGCTATCGACGGGCCCGAATCGGCCCTGAACACCCCTGAAAGAACCCTGATCCTTCCCCGAAAACCCCTGATTTCGGCCGTTCGTGGTTGGGTTCGGGGCCGCGGGGTGAGACGATCGAAGCATGGAAGACTATGCAGATCTCTTGGCGCCGTGGGCCACCGCGCGCCCGGCCCTTGAGCGGCGGGAGCCCAAGATCCTGGCCGGCGTGTGCCAGGGACTCGCCCAGCACCTTGGCGGGTCGGTGCGCATGTGGCGGTTGGCCTTCCTTCTGCTGTGCTGGACCGTGGTGCCCGTGGTTGTCTACGCGGTGCTCGCGCTCACGCTGTCGCGCGAGGGGGCCGACGTCTCCACGCGCCGGCTCGTCAAGCCGCTCGCGTCCGGCGAGGACTCCCGGCCCACCACCGCCGTGGCACTCGGCGCGATGGGCGTCATCATCCTGCTCGTGATCGTCGGATACTTCCCGGGCGCGCTCGCCGTGCTTCCGCTCGCACTCATCCTCGCCGGCGGCGCGATCGCCTGGTCCGTCCAGGGCCGTTGGGCCAGCCTCGCGCTCGGAGTCGGCCTGCTGGTTGCAACGATGGGCGCGGTCGTCGTCGTGGAGAACGTGGTCGACAGCGCCGACGCCACCACCGCATTCCTTACGGGCTTCGCCGCGCTCGCCGTGGGCGCCTTCGTCCTCTACCCCTCCCAGATGCGTTCGCGCATGCACGCCCGCGAGCAAGACGCCCAGCTCGTCCGGGAGGAAACCCGCGCCGACATCGCTGCCCACCTGCACGACTCCGTCCTCCAGACCCTCGCCCTCATCCGCTCGCGTGCCGACGACGCCGACGCCGTCCGTGTCCTCGCTCGCCAGCAGGAGGCTGAGTTGCGCGACTACCTCTATTCAGACCGGCGTGATGACACGTCGGTAGCCACTGTCCTCACCCGGCGTGCGCGGGAGGTGGAGGCGACGTACGGCGCGCAGGTCGACGTCGTGATTACGGGGGATATGGAGGTGACGGCGCGGACGCAGGCCCTCATCGACGCCGCCGGGGAGGCCCTGACGAACGCGTGCAAGCACGGAGGTAGCCCCATCTCGATGTACGCCGAGCTGGGGGACGGCGGGGATGTGTGGGTGCGCGACCGCGGTGAGGGCTTCGACGTGGGTAGCATTGGTGAGGACCGGCGCGGGGTGCGCCACTCGATCTACGGGCGCATGGAACGCGCGGGCGGGCGCGCGAACATCCGCTCCCCGCTACCGACGGGCGGCACCGAGGTCCACATGAGCGTGGAGGAGGAACAATGAAAGTCATCGTGGTCGACGATCACGCCCTGGTCCGCGCGGGCATCATCGCCCAGATCGACGGGCAGGGCGTTCAGGTGGTAGGCCAGGCGGCGAGCGTGGACGAGGCGATCGATGTGATCCGGGCCGTGGACTGTGACGTCGTCCTGCTCGACGTCCACCTGCCCGGCGGCGCGGGCGGAGGCGGCGCGGAAGTCATCCGGGCTTTCGCCGGCGAAGGCGGCCCGCGCTTCCTTGCCCTTTCGGTGTCGGACGCGGCTGAAGACGTTGTGTCCGTCGTGCGCGCGGGTGCGCGCGGCTACGTCACCAAGTCCATCAACAGGGACGAGCTCATCGAGGCGCTCGAACGGGTGGTAGCCGGCGACGCCGCCTTCTCACCCAAGCTTGCGGGCTTCGTCCTTGACGCCTTCGGCACGTCGCGCAGCGCCGTGGCCGAGCGTGACGAGGAGCTCGACCGGCTCTCGGCGCGCGAGCAGGACGTCATGCGGCTCATCGCCCGCGGCTACACCTACAAGGAGACCGCCTCCGAGCTGTTCATCTCGGTCAAGACCGTGGAGACCCACGTGTCGGCCTGCCTGCGCAAGCTTCAACTTTCCAACCGCAAGGAACTCTCGCGCTGGGCGGCGGCCCGGGGTATCTAGTCGCCCGTCAGCACTCGATGACGTTGACGCCCACGTGCACCGCGAGCCCGCCGAGTGCCGTCTCCTTATATTTGGCCTGCATGTCCTTGCCCGTCTCGCGCATGGTGGCGATGACGGAGTCGAGGGAGACGAGGTGCGAGCCGTCTCCGCGCAGGGCGGTGCGGGCGGCGGCCACGGCCTTGATTGCGGCGATGGCGTTGCGCTCGATGCAGGGGATTTGCACCAGGCCACCCACCGGGTCGCAGGTGAGACCGAGGTTGTGTTCCATCGCGATCTCGGCGGCGTTTTCCACCTGGCGGGGACTGCCACCGAGCACGGCGGCGAGGCCCGCGGCGGCCATCGAGCACGCCGATCCGACCTCACCCTGGCAGCCGACTTCGGCGCCCGAGATGGAGGCGGTGGTCTTGAAGATCATGCCGATCGCGCCGGCGGTGAGGAGGAAGGTCTCCACCGCATCGGCGTCGAGCCCGATGAAGTCACGGCAGTAGTGCATGACGGCCGGGATGATCCCGGCGGCGCCGTTCGTGGGCGCGGTGACCACACGGCCGCCCCCGGCGTTCTCCTCGTTGACTGCCAGCGCGTAGAGCCCGATCCAATCCATGGCCCGAAGCGGGTCGAGGGCGTCGGATTCGGCGAGGAGGGCGGTGTGGAGCTTCGGGGCGCGGCGCAACACCTGGAGGCCACCGGGGAGCACACCCTCGTGACCGAGCCCGGTGGCAACGCACCCCTGCATGACCTCCCAGATGGCGGCCAGCCCGCTCGCGATCTCCGCCGTGGTGTGCAAAGCGAGTTCGTTGGTGCGCGCAACTTCGGCGATCGACATGCCGGTGCGATCGCAGATGAGGAGCAGCTCGTCGGCCGTGCGGAAGGGGTGGGGGAGGTCGGCGGTGGGGATGATGGCCATGTCGGCGTCCTCCTCGCACACCACGAAGCCGCCGCCCACGGAATAATAGGTGCGCTCAAACACGAGCTCCTCGCCGCTCCATGCGCTCATCGTCATAGCGTTGGGGTGCCCGGGAAGCTCGGTACGGCCGATGAGCTCGATGTCGGTGGCCGGGTCAAAGTCGATGGTTACCTGCCCGTCCGCCGTGGCGAGCGGAAGGCGACGATCGGTGCGGACCTTCCCCACGGCGTCGCCGACCCGCTCAGGCTGCACGCGCGCCGGTTCAAAGCCCATGAGGCCGAGGATGACAGCCTTGTCGGTGCCATGCCCGATCCCGGTGGCGCCCAGCGAGCCGTAGAGCCGCACCCGCACGCGGTGAACCGTGCCGGGCAGGTGGCCGGCAAACATGTGGGCGGCCGTCATCGGCCCCGACGTATGCGAGGACGACGGGCCGATCCCGATCTTGAACAGGTCAAACACGCTTAAGCTCATGGGACGATAGTAACGGTATGCAGGGCTTCACATGAAGGTGAGAAAAGAGCCGCTCACGTGGCGGGGTATGATGGCGACGTGCGTACCTTGTCTGTGCGTACCGGATGAGAGGAGCCAGGGTGCCCAACCTAGTAATTGACGGCGACTCGCTGCAGATCAGCGAGTCCGTGAGCGGCATTGACCACTTCAAGGACAGCAAGGAGATCGTAGCGCTTCGCGTGGACGGCGAGCTGAAGGACCTGGCCACGGACCTGGCCACGTTGCCCGACGGCGCCACTGTCGAAGGAGTCACGATCCACGAGCAGGACGGCCTGAACATCCTGCGCCACTCGGCCACCCACGTGCTCGCCCAGGCGGTCCAGAACAAGTTCCCGTCCGTCAACCTCGGCATCGGCCCGTTCATCACCGACGGCTTCTACTACGACTTTGGCAACATCCCCGCCGTCACCCCCGAGCTCCTCAAAGAGCTGGAGAAGGACATGGCGCGGATCGTGAAGGAGGGCCAGCGTTTCGTGCGTCGCCCGATTTCCGACGACGCCGCCGCGGCCGAGCTCGCCGACCAGCCCTACAAGCTCGAGCTCATCTCCCTCAAGGGCGGCTCCGACGCCGATAACGACCAGGCGGCCGAGGGGGCCTCGGTGGAGGTCGGCGGGGGAGAGCTGACGATGTACGACAACGTCAACCGCCGTGGGGAGACCGTCTGGACCGACCTGTGCCGCGGCCCGCACCTGCCGAACACGAAGCTCATCGGCAACGGGTTTTCCCTCACCCGCTCCTCGGCCGCCTACTGGCGCGGGGACCAGGCCAAAGACTCCCTCCAGCGCATCTACGGTACCGCGTGGCCGAGCAAGGACGAGCTGCTCGCCTACAAGACACGGATCGAGGAGGCGCAAAAGCGGGACCACCGCAAGCTCGGCAACGAGCTCGACCTCTTCTCTTTCCCTGACGAGATCGGCTCCGGCCTGGCAGTCTTCCACCCCAAGGGCGGCATCATCCGCATGGTGATGGAGGAATACTCCCGCAAGCGCCACCTGGAGGCCGGCTACTCCTTCGTTAACACCCCGCACATCACCAAGGGCAACCTCTTCCAGATCTCGGGCCACCTGGATTTCTACCGCGACGGCATGTACCCGCCCATGCACATGGACGAGGTGGTCGACGCCGAGGGCAATGTGGTCAAGGAAGGCCAGGACTACTACCTCAAGCCGATGAACTGCCCGATGCACAACTTGATCTTCCGCTCCCGCGGGCGCTCCTACCGCGAGCTGCCGCTGCGCCTGTTCGAGTTCGGCACGGTCTACCGTAACGAGGCCTCCGGCGTCATCCACGGCCTGACCCGCGCTCGCGGCTTCACCCAGGACGACGCCCACATCTACTGCACCCGGGAGCAGATGAAGGAGGAGCTGACCGCGCTGCTCGACTTCGTGCTGTCGCTACTCAAGGACTACGGCCTGGACGACTTCTACCTCGAGCTGTCTACCAAGGATCCGAAGAAGTACGTAGGTGATGACGAGGTGTGGGAGGAATCCACGCGCGTGCTCGAGGAGGTGGCCACCGCCTCCGGCCTGGAGCTGGTGCCGGATCCGGAGGGCGCCGCCTTCTACGGGCCGAAGATCTCGGTTCAGGCCAAGGACGCACTCGGGCGCACCTGGCAGATGTCCACCATTCAGCTCGACTTCAACCTGCCCGAGCGCTTCGAGCTCGAATACACCGCACCCGACGGCTCGCGCCAGCGCCCGGTGATGATCCACCGCGCGCTCTTCGGCTCGATCGAGCGCTTCTTCGGCGTGCTGACTGAGCACTACGCGGGGGCCTTCCCGGCGTGGCTCGCGCCGGTGCAGGTGCGCTGCGTGCCGGTGGCCGAGGCCTTCGACAACTACCTGTTCGAGGTGGCGGACAAGCTGCGGGCGCGGGGCGTGCGCGTGGAGGTCGACACCTCCGATGACCGCTTCGGCAAGAAGATCCGCAACGCCTCGAAGGACAAGATCCCCTTCACGCTTATCGCTGGTGGCGACGACGCGGCGGCCGGCGCGGTCTCCTTCCGCATGCGCGACGGCTCGCAGGACAACGGCATTGCCGTGGACGAGGCGATCGAGCGCATCTGCGCGGCCATCGACAACCATGAGAACCAGTAGGGAGTAGCCATGCTGTCTCGCAGCGGCCGGCCGCTGGCCAAGGTCATCTTCGGCCCTATCGCCAAGGCCCTGGTCCGGATGGGGGTCACCCCCAACGCCGTCACGATTGTGGGCGGGGTGGCCTCCTCGGCCGCCGCGCTGGTCCTCTTCCCGCTCGGCTACCTGCTGGTGGGTGCGCTTGTGGTGACCATTCTCGTCATCTTCGACAACCTCGATGGTCAGATGGCGCGCATGACGAGCAAGAGTACGAAGTTCGGGGCCTTCCTCGATTCGACCATGGACCGCTTCGCGGACGGGGCGATCTTCGCCGCGCTCGCCATGTGGGGCTACCTCCAAGCCGACGAGCCGACGAAGGCCTGGGTGGTGTCGGGAGCGATCGCGGCCGCCGTCGTCGGCGGAATCGTTCCGTATGCCCGGGCGCGCGCCGAGGGCGTGGGCTATTCGGCGTCGGTGGGGCTGGCCGAGCGGGCCGACCGCCTGGTGTTCGCCCTCATCCTCGTGCTCGCCACCGGGTTTGGAGCCACGCACTGGGTGATGGCGATCGGTCTGTGGGTGCTCGCGGTGCTTGCCCTGTTCACGGTGGGGCAGCGGATCGTCTACGTCTACAAGCAGATGGCACAGGCTGGTGACGCGTGAATATCCTGCGCGTATTTGCGGCCGCCTCGTGGCTGGTGAAGACGCTGCCTGAGCCGGTGGGCCGGGCGATCTTCCGGGCCGTTGGTACGGTCACGGGCGCGTCGAACATGCGCGGGGCCGTCCAGCTGCGGGCGAACCTTGAACGGATTGTGCCCGCGGCCGGCTCGTGGCGGGCGCGGCGGCGCAGCGCGAAGGCCATGCGCTCGTACATGGACTACTACTATGAGATGTTCCGGCTGAGCTCGCTCACCCCCGACCAGATCGACGCACGCGTGAGCTGTGAGAACGTCGAGGCGTTCCGGGAGCACCTGGCGGCGGGGAGGTCCGCGTCGGCGGCGCTGTTGCACACCGGCAACTGGGACCTGGCAGGGGCCTGGGCCACGAAGCACCTCGCGCCGGTGCACTCGATTGCAGAGAAGCTCAATCCGCCCGAACTCGCGGACCAGTTCCTCGATTTCCGCCGCTCGATCGGGTTGACCATCTACCAGACCGGCGGCGGGGCGATTGCGAGCCTCGAGCGCTCGATGCGCGAGGAGTCGGTGATCGTCACGCTCCTGTGCGACCGCGACCTGTCGGCCTCCGGTGTTCAGGTGAATCTGACGGGCAAGCCGGTGCGCGTGGCGGTCGGCTCGGCCCTGCTTGCCCAGCGCACGGGAGAGCCCATGTGGCCGATCACCATCGTCACCGACGATTTCGGCCACGACGCCGAACGGGTGCGCCGCTCCGGGAGCCGCTACGGTATCAAGATCATCTTCGGCGAGCCGATCAGCGCCGGCGTCGGCCCGGAGGCGAGCGCGGAGGAGCGCGAGGCCGACATCTTGCGGATGAACCAGGAGTGGCTGGACCAGGTGGGGCCGTTGCTTGCCACGCACGTGACGGATTGGCATATGCTTCAAAAGGTATTCGTCGAGGACCTGGACCCCGAGCGGCTGGCCAGGGCGAAGGAAACCACATGAAGATAGGAATTGCCTGCGGGTATTCGTGGGACGTGCACGGGGGCGTGCAATATCACATCCGCGATCTTGCCAAGGAGCTCATCGTGCGCGGACACGAGGTGTCGGTCATTGCACCGGCGGAGAACACGCCTGCGGAGGAGTTCGTGTGCCCCGTCGGCGCGGCGATCCCGGTCCGCTACAACGGCTCGGTGGCCCGCCTCAGCTTCGGGCCGCGGGTGAACCGCGAGGTGCGTAAGTGGCTCAAGCAGGGCGACTTCGACGTGCTCCACGTGCACGAGCCCTTCACCCCGTCGGTATCGATGCTGGCGCTCATGAGCGCCGAGTGTCCGGTGGTCTCCACCTTCCACACGGCGATGGACCACTCGCGCATGCTGACGCTCGCTTCCCCGTTCCTCGTGCCAATCCTGGATAAGATCCAGGCGCGCATCGCGGTGTCAGAGGAGGCCCGGCGCACGGCCGTCCAGCATCTGGGCGGGGACGCCTGGGTGATCCCCAACGGCGTGTTCGTCTCCGACCTGCAGATCGACGGTCCTGACCCGCGCTTCACCGGCACGCCCGAGGCGCCCACGCTGGCCTTCCTTGGCCGGCTGGACGAGCCGCGCAAGGGCCTGCCCGTGGTCGCCGAGGCCTTTGACCAGATCCGCGCGGCGCATCCCGGCGTGCGGATGCTCGTGGCGGGCAAGGGCGATGAGGATGAGGCCCGGCGCATGTTCGGCGCCGACGCGCAGGCCGTGGAATTCTTGGGCCCGGTCTCCGATGAGGACAAGGCGCTCTTGCTCGGCAGTGCGGATGCCTATCTTGCGCCCAACACGGGCGGGGAGTCGTTCGGCATCATCCTAGTGGAGGCGATGAGCGCGGGCGCGTTCGTCGTCGCCTCCGACATCCCGGCCTTCCGCGCGGTGTTATCGGATGGGGAGTTTGGCGTGCACTTCCGCAACGAGGATCCGGGCGACCTGGCACGCGTGGTCAACGAGGCGCTCGCCGATCGGCCGATGCGCGAGCGGGTGGCCACGCTCGCCTCCGAGGCCGCCTGGCGCTACGACTGGGGGACCGTGGCCTCCCACATTCTGTCCGTCTACGAGACAGCGATCCGCACGGCAAGGATCGAGGTGGAGCCGTGATCTGGAAGACCGTCCTCCTCGTGATCCTTGGCCTCCTTATCCTCTCCGTCATCGCGGCGACCCTCTATGCCCGCTCGCTCGACCGCGTCCACAAGAACGTCATGAAGTCGCGCGTGGCCCTCGAGCGCGCGTTGGCCGACCGGGCCCAGGCCGCCCTTCGCGTGGCGCGCTCGGGCGTACTCGACGTGGCAAGCTCGATCGTACTGGCCGACCTCGCCACCGAGGCGATCGAGGCCGCCGCCTACCCGATTGTCGACGACGGCCTGGACGCCATCGACATCGACGACGAGGGGCGCGCGCTCACCGGGCGCGCGGGCGAGGCGCCGGACCGCCTCAGCCTCGAATCGGAGCTCAGCCGTGCACTGCGCCACTCGGTGGACCAGTTGGATTCCGCCCCGCCGGAGCTGGAGGGCCTGGAGCGCGCCCGGATCGCGGTGCAGATGACGCGCCGCTTCCACAACAACCACGTTGCCCAGGCGCGCCGGGTGCGGCGTAACGCCTTCGTGCGCCTGCTCCACCTGCACGGCCGGGCGCCCGAGCCGCAGATGGTCAACCTTGACGACCGGCTCGACCGTGAGTGAGACCGTGAGCGAGTGGCCACTCGACGCCGACGGCTTCCCGCACCGCAGCGCGGGCCGCTGCGTCGTGTTCAACACGCGCGGCCAGATCCTCATGATCCTCGGCCACGACATCGACCGGCCCGACTACCGCTGGTGGTTCACGCCCGGGGGCGGGCTGATGGAAGGTGAGTCGCCGGCTGAGGGCGCGGCGCGCGAGCTCACGGAGGAAACCGGGCTGAGCGTGGAGCCGGGGCGGCTGGAAGGGCCCGTGCTCGACCGTCGTTCGACCTTCCGCTTCTACTACGTCACGCGCAAACAGGACGAGCTCTTTTTCCTCCTGCACGTGAACGAAGCCGAGGAGGCGCGGATCGACTCTCGGGCCGGCGCGCGCCTGACCGAGCAGGAGTTGGAACTATTGGACGACATGCGCTGGTGGGACCTCGATGAGCTCGCCGCGGCGGAGGAGTCCGGGGAGCTTGTTTTCCCCGTCGGGCTCGTCCAGATGGCCCGACGGTGGCGCTCGGGCTGGGACGGCGAGCTCATCCACGCCGTTGAAGAATAGACGCGCGGGCGTTGTACAATGACCTGCGTACGTGAGTCGAAAGGAAGAATACGTGTCAGGACATTCCAAGTGGGCAACCACGAAGCACAAGAAGGCCGCGATCGATGCTAAACGCGGCAAGCTGTTCGCACGCCTCGTGAAGAACATCGAAGTCGCGGCGCGCTCGGGCGGCGGCGACCCCGATGGTAACCCCACCCTGTACGACGCCATTCAAAAGGCCAAGAAGAACTCCGTGCCGGCCGATAACATCAACCGCGCCGTCAAGCGCGGCTCGGGCGAGGGCGGGGACGCCGTCAACTACGAGTCGATCATGTACGAAGGCTACGGCCCCGGCGGTGTGGCGATCCTGCTTGAGTGCCTCACAGATAACCGCAACCGTGCGGCGTCCGACGTGCGCGTGGCGCTGACCCGCAACGGCGGCACGCTGGCCGACCCGGGCTCGGTTGCCTACATGTTCTCCCGCAAGGGTGTTGTTGAGGTGCCGGCCGAGGGCAACGACGAGGACGAGCTGCTCATGGCCGTTCTCGACGCGGGCGCCGAGGAAATCACCAACTACGGGGAAACCTTCGAGATCCTGTCCGAACCGAACGACGTGGTTGAGGTGCGCAAGGCCCTGCAGGGCGCGGGCGTGGACTACAACTCGGCCGAAGTGCAGTTCGTGCCCTCGATGAAGGTGGGCGTGGACCTGGACACGGCGCGCAAGGTCATGAAGCTCATTGACGCGATCGATGACCTCGACGACATCCAGAACGTCTACTCCAACGTCGACATCTCGCCCGAGATCGCGGCGCAGCTGGAGGAAGAGGACTAAGAGTGCGTGTCCTGGGCGTTGATCCCGGCATGACGCGCTGCGGGATCGGCGTGGTCGATGCGCGGGGGAGGCAGGTGACAATCGTCGCTGTCGACGTCGCCCACACCAAGCCCGAAATAGCGCCCCACCAGCGCCTGCTCATGATCTCGAATGCTATCGAGGAGGCAATCCGGCTCTACCGGCCGGAGGTGGTGGCGATCGAGCGGGTCTTCGCCCAGGAGAACGTGCGCTCCGTGACCGGCACGGCCCAGGTGGCAGGGATCGCGATGCTAGCGGCGGCGAAGGCATCGTTGCCGCTCGGAATGCACACCCCGTCGGAGGTTAAGGCCGCCGTGACGGGCAACGGCCGGGCCGAGAAGGCCCAGGTCCAGCTCATGGTCCAGCGGATCCTGCGCCTCGATGCCCCGCCGCGCCCGAAGGACGCCGCGGATGCGCTCGCCGTGGCGATTTGTCATGCCTGGCGTGGAGGAGCCACCCACCCGGACCGCTCCCAGCACGGCGGCGCCGGCATGTTGCCGCGCGTCGAGGGCAAAGACCTCACCCCGGCTCAGCGGATGTGGGCCAACGCCGAACGACTATCGCGTAGGCACGGCGCCGTCGAGCCCAAGTAGCTGACCTGCCACGGCGCCCCTGTCGACACGGCCAATCACGAACGGCTATAATCAAACATATGTTCGAATCGGAGGGTACATGATTGTTTCCTTGCGCGGTCCGGTCCTGCGCGCGTCGGCCACGGAGGCCGTCATCGAGGCAAGCGGCGTCGGTTACGTTTTTTCTGCCACCCCCGACACGCTCGCCCAGCTACGCGTGGGAGAGGAGGCCTTCGTCCATATCGCGATGGTCACCTCGCGCGAGGGGGAGTCGTCCCTTTTCGGTTTTCACGACGACGACGCGCGGGTCACGTTCGACGTGCTGCGGTCCGTCACGGGGATCGGCCCCCGGTCGGCGCTGACGATCCTGGCCACGTTGCCGCCCGATGAGCTTCTCCGCGCGATCGAAAGCAAGGACGAGGCGAGCCTCGTGCGCATTCCGGGGGTGGGGAAGAAGTCAGCCCAGCGGATGGTGCTGGAGCTGGCTGGAAAGCTTGGCCCGGCCGTCGGGGCGGAGCCGGCGGAGTCGGCATCGTCGCATGAGGAAGACGTGATCGCGGCGCTCGTGGGCATGGGCTGGAAGGAGCGCGACGCGGCGGCGGCACTGGCCGAGGCGCTGAAGGTCACGCCCACGGGCACGCTCGCCCAGCTGCTGCGCGCGTCCCTGCAGGTCCTCGGGCAGCGGAGGTAGCGGTGAACGAGTACACGGATCCGGACGCCACCGATATCGAACGTGCCCAAGAGGCGGCACTACGCCCGAAGGTCCTCGAGGAGTTCGTGGGCCAGGAGGTCGTGCGTGACCAGCTCTCGCTCGTGCTCGAGGCGGCCGTGCAGCGCAACAAGTCGGCCGACCACGTGTTGCTCGCCGGGCCGCCGGGCCTGGGCAAGACCACGCTGGCGATGATCATTGCCGCGGAGGTCAACGGCGCGTTGCGGTTGACCTCCGGGCCGGCAATCCAGCACGCAGGTGACCTCGCCGCCGTCCTGTCCTCCCTCAACGAGGGGGACGTGCTCTTTATTGACGAAATCCACCGCCTTGCCCGCACGGCCGAGGAGATGCTGTACCTGGCGATGGAGGATTTCCGTGTAGACGTGATGATTGGCAAGGGGCCGGGCGCCACGTCGATCCCGTTGCCGCTGCCGCCGTTCACGGTGGTCGGAGCCACCACCCGATCGGGCCTGTTGCCGGCCCCGCTACGTGACCGCTTCGGGTTCACCGCGCACCTCGATTTTTACTCGGTGCCCGAGCTCGCCCTCATCGTGGAGCGCAACGCGCGCAAGCTCGCCGTCGAGCTCACTGCGGACGCGGCCCATGAGATCGCCTCGCGCTCGCGCGGCACGCCCCGCATCGCCAATCGGCTGCTGCGCCGGGTGCAGGATTGGGCGCAGGTGCGCGGCAGCGGGGTGCTGGATCTCGACGCGGCGCGCGCCGCCCTCGGGGTGTTCGAGGTGGACAAGAAAGGACTCGACCGGCTGGACCGCGCCGTGCTCGACGTACTGTGCATTCGCTTCCGCGGCCAGCCCGTGGGCCTGTCCACGCTCGCCGTGTCGGTGGGCGAGGAGCCAGAGACCGTGGAGACCGTGGCCGAACCCTACCTGGTGCGCCAGGGTTTCATGATCCGCACCCCGCGCGGGCGGCAGGCCACCTCGCTCGCTTTCCAGCACCTGGGCCTTGCGGCGCCGGAGGAGACGCTGTTTTCGTGACTCGCTCCACGGCGGGAGAACATCGACCGTCTGGGTGAATGCGGGTAGACTTGTACGGTTGTCACAAAGCAACAAACGCTTTGGTCGATTGGAGAAAAGATGCCCGGTATTCCCGTTGAGTTGGTGATCCTCACGGTCGTCATGCTCGGTTTTTTCTGGCTGATGAACCGTGGCGCGAAGAAGGCGCAGAAGGCTCAACTCGCCAAGCGCGAAGAAGCCCTCGTGGTGGGCAATAACGTCATGACGCAGGCCGGCTTTTTTGGCCGTATCGTTGACATTGATGGTGACGCTGTAACCCTCGAATCCCCCTCGGGAGATGAGACGGTGTGGCTGCGCACGGCGATCGTGGCCCAGATGGACATCCCACTCGGCAACAGTGAAGAGGATGAGACGGAGGACGTCGAGGCATTCCTCGACTCCCAGGAGGCCGACCCGGACCTTTCCGACGATTCCAACACCGATAAGTAAAGACGAGGCTCAAAGGAACTAACGTGTCGTCAAGCCACCTGGAGGATCCGACGCCGAAGCCGTGGCGCCGCTTGACCGTCCTCTTTATCCTTGTTCTCGCACTCGTGGGCTCCCTCATCGCAGGGAGCCTGAGTGGCGACAAGACCAGATTCACCCCGGATCTCGCACTCGACCTCGAGGGCGGTACCCAGATTATCCTTACCCCGGTCACAACCGACGGCTCGGAGGTGACTGCCTCCGATATCCGCGAGGCAATCAACGTCATCCGCCAGCGTGTGGACGCCACGGGCGTGGCTGAAGCCGAGATCACGGCCCAGGGCGGTTCGAACATCATCGTCGCTCTGCCGGGCACGCCGTCGAAGGAGACGCTCGACCTGGTGCGCACGTCGGCCGTGCTGCGCATGCGCCCGGTGCTGTCGATCCTGAACCCCGCGCCGATGGATGCCCAGTCGGTCGTCGCCGCGCTGGGGGAGAATGCGGGCGATCTTGACCCGGCCACGATGGACGCGGCCGCGGTCGATGAGGCGATCCGAAAGCTCGCTGACGTCGACGGCGATGGGGAGCTGTCGGCCGAGCCGGCGCAGACGCCGGAAAACGCCTCGGATACGAACTGGATCACCGAGCAGGTGATGTACGACGCGTACACGCTCGATTGCACGGTTCCCGATTCGCGCCCGGCGGAAAAGACGGATAGCCCGGACACCGCGATCGTTGCCTGCGAGCCGGATACGACCACCAAGTACATCCTTGGCCCCTCGGAGCTGGACGGCACGCAGCTTGACAGCGCGTCGTCGTCGCCGGCCACGAACCAGCAGGGCCAGCCCACGGGCGGCTGGGCAGTCAACATGTCCTTCAATTCCGAGGGCGGGAAGATCTTTGGCGATGTCACCACGCGCCTGTCTGAGCTCAAGGAGCCGCGCAATTCGTTCGCGTCCGTACTCGATGGCCGCGTCATTTCCTCGGCCCGCGTGTCCTACCCGATCACGGGCGGCCAGGCGCAGATTACCGGCCGCTTCACGGCGGACGAGGCCGGGGCGCTGGCGAACCAGCTGAAGTTCGGCTCGCTGCCGTTGCAGTTCAACGTCCAGTCCGAGGAACAGATCTCCGCGACCCTTGGCGCCGAGCAGCTGAGCTCGGGCCTCATCGCCGGCCTGGTGGGCCTGGTCCTCATCGTCATCTACATGATCTGGCAGTACCATGCCCTGGGCGTGGTGGCGATTGGCTCGATCCTCACCTCCACGGGCCTGTCCTACCTCATCATCAGCCTGCTGTCGTGGACGATGGGTTATCGCCTGTCGATGGCGGGAGTGCTCGGTATCATCATTTCGATCGGCGTGACGGCGGATTCGTTCATCGTCTATTTCGAGCGCATCCGTGACGAGATCCGTGACGGCCGATCCGTGGCCAGCGCGGTTCAGCACGGCTGGAACCGTGCCCAGCGTACGATCATCATCTCTGACCTGGTCAACCTCACCGCTTCGGTGGTGCTCTTCCTTCTCACGGTTGGTTCGGTGCGCGGCTTCGCCTTCACACTCGGCGTGACCACGGTGCTTGACCTCGTGGTGGTCATGATGTTCACCTACCCGATCATGACCCTGATTTCGCGCAGCGCGTTCTTCGGGAAAGGCAAGCGCGGCTCGGGCATGGACACGAAGAAGCTTGAGTCAACTCCGCGCTACCGTGGGCGCACGGTGCCCGAGCGCAAGCAGAACAAGCCCAAGGATGCGATGGTGGCCGCCGACGGCGCCGTCATCCACGACTACGAGATGCCCGACGCCCGTTTCACCGGCGAATCGCTTGCCCAGCAGCGTGCTCGCCAGAGGCGAGAGGCGCGCCGGAAGGAAGGAGACCAGTAATGTCGATGTACTCCTTTGGTAACGGCCTGTACACGGGCAAGCGTTCCTACAACATCGTGGGGCAGCGCAAGCTGTGGTTTAACATCGCGATCGTCGCCGTCCTTCTCTCGCTGGCGTCGTTTGCGATCCGCGAGCCGAACCTCGGTATCGAGTTCCGCGGGGGCTCCCAGTTCACGGTCTCGGGCACGGCCACCCTCGATCACCAGCCGGCGTACGACGTCGTCGGCAAGGTGTCGACGTCGGTGCCGCGCGTGTCCGATGTTGGCCAGGAGGCCATCCGTGTCCAGACTGAGTCGCTGGACGACACGAAAACCCAGGAGGTGCGCGCCGGCCTGGCCGAAGCCTACGACGTGCCGGAAGCGGACGTGACGTCTACGTACATCGGCCCTTCGTGGGGCCAGGACATCCTGGCCCAGGCGATCCGAGCCATGGTGATCTTCATGGTGCTGATCTCGGTGGTCCTCATCATCTACTTCAAGTCTTGGACCATCGCGGTCGGCGCGATCGGCGCGCTCTTGCACGACTTCGTAGTCACGCTCGGGATCTACTGGATCTTAGGCTTCGAAATCGCGCCCGCCACGATCATCGGCTTGCTGACGATCATGGGCTACTCGCTCTACGATACCGTGGTGGTGTTCGACAAGGTGCGTGAGAACACGGCCGAGCTCGAGCACCAGACGCAGATGACGTACGCGGAGGAAGCGAATCTGGCGATCAACCAGACCCTCATCCGTTCGCTCAACACCTCGGTCACCGGCTGGCTGCCTGTCATCTCGGTGCTGATCGTCGGTGTGTGGTGGCTGGGCGCGGAGACGCTGCGCGACCTGGCGCTGGTCATGTTCGTGGGCATGGTGCTCTCGGCCCTGTCCTCGGTGTTCCTGGCGGCTCCGCTGGCGGTGTGGCTGGCTGAGCGTGATCCGAAGATCAAGGCACACACCGCCCGCGTCACTGCGCGGCGCGAGGAGATTGGCGTCGAGAGAACTGACAATGAGAAGGAAAGTGCGGGTACCGTGGTAACCGAGCGTGTTTCCGGCGGCCATAAGGGCCAGCGGTCCCAGCCGAAGCGAAAGAAAAGGAATAAGCGATGAGCACTGAGGCTATCTTCCCTCAAGACTCCGTAGCACTTGTTAAGTCCCACGTGCGCGAGGTGGAGGACTTCCCGGCGCGTGGTGTCCTCTTCCGTGACATCACGCCCCTGATTGCCGACGGCGAAGCGTTCGCCTCCCTCATCAAGATCCTGGCCGATCGTTACCGCGGCAAGTGCGACGCGGTGGCGGGCCTCGAATCGCGTGGCTTCATCCTCGGCGCCCCGCTCGCTCACGAGCTCGGGATCGGCATGCTGACCGTGCGTAAGGCCGGGCGTCTGCCGGGCCCCGTCGTCGGCGTGAATTACGACCTGGAGTATGGGTCGGCTCGCATGGAACTGCAGCCCTTCACGGTGAAGGACGGCATGCGCGTGCTCGTTATCGACGACGTGCTCGCCACCGGTGGCACGGCGGGCGCGGCCTTCCACCTCATCGAGAAGGCGGGCGGCAAGCCTGCTGGCCTGTGCGTGCTGCTCGAGCTGGCTGACCTCGGCGGGCGTGAGTACCTGGCCGAGCGCTACGACTACCCGGTGGAGTCGGTCATCAGCTACTAGGCCTGCGCCCATGTGGGGCTTCGTCATTGCTGATCACGGTGACGTATAATCCCCACATGGATGCAAAGGTCAACGAAGAGGAACCGCGGGTACGCTCGCGGCTTTCCTGGCTCGGGCGCAAGAGCGATACGCCCACCCTGCTCGAGCCACTCATGCGCGCTATCGGCAACCGCAAGCTGGATAAGGCGCGCATTATTCGTGCCTTTGAAACCGCCGAGCGCGCGCACGCTGGCCAGATGCGAAAGTCGGGTGAACCTTACATCACCCACCCGGTGGCAGTGTCCACGATCTTGGCCGAGCTAGGGATGGATGAGGACACGCTGGTGGCCGCGCTCCTGCATGACACGGTGGAGGACACGAGCTACTCGCTCAAGCAGCTCACGCGCGACTTCGGCTGCACGGTGGCGTTGCTGGTGGACGGGGTCACGAAACTCGACAAGGTCGAATACGGCGAAGCCGCCCAGGCGGAGACCGTGCGCAAGATGGTCATCGCGATGGCGAAGGACATCCGCGTGCTGCTTATCAAGCTGGGCGATCGGCTCCACAACGCGCGCACGTGGAAGTATGTGAGCCCGGGCTCGGCGCAGAAGAAGGCGCGTGAGACCTTGGAGATCTACGCCCCGCTTGCCCACCGTCTGGGTATGAACTCGATCAAGTGGGAGCTGGAGGACCGCTCGTTTAAGGAGCTCTACCCGGCTGTCTACTCCGAGATCGAGCGAATGGTCCAGGACCGGGCGCCGGAGCGCGAACGCTACATCTCGCAAATGAAGGCCGAGTTGGAGCGGGAGCTGGGCAAGGCCAAGCTCCGCTGCACGATCTCGGGCCGGCCCAAGCACTACTACTCGATCTATCAGAAGATGATCCTGCGCGGGCGCGATTTCGAGGACATCTACGACCTCATCGGCGTGCGCGTGCTGGTGGAGGAGATCCAGGACTGCTACACGGCCCTCGGCATCGCCAACTCGCTCTACGTCCCCGTCCAGGGGCGCATCAAGGACTACATCGCTTCCCCGAAGTTCAACCTCTACCAGTCGATCCACACCACCGTGATCGGGCCGGGCGGCAAGACGGTGGAGATCCAGATCCGCACGTATGAGATGCACAAGCGCGCCGAGTTCGGTGTCGCCGCTCATTGGCGTTACAAGGAGAACCCGAACGCGGAGAAGGCGGATACGAGCGCGCAGGCGGACACGCAGCTGGAGTGGCTGCGCCAGCTGGTGGATTGGCAGCGCGAGACGGCGGACCCGAAGGAGTTCCTCGACTCGCTGCGCTTCGAGATGTCGGGCAGCCAGGTCTACGTCTTCACCCCGATGGGCGAGGTCATGGAGTTGCCCACGGGTTCGACTCCGGTAGACTTTGCCTACGCCGTCCACACCGAGGTCGGTCACCGCACGGTGGGGGCGAAGGTTAATGACAAGCTGGTCACCCTCGATCACCGGCTCGAATCTGGCGACACGGTAGAGATCATTACCTCTCGCTCAGAGGACTACGGGCCGTCCCAGGACTGGCAGGAGTTCGTGGCCACCCCGCGGGCGCGGTCGAAGATCAAGGCGTGGTTTACGAAGTCGCGCCGCGAGGAGACCGTGGAGCAGGGCAAGGACAAGCTGGCCCGCGCGATCCGCCGCAAGAACGAGCCGGTCCAGCGCCTCATGTCACACGAGACGCTCAAGGCCGTGGCGCAGGACCTGTCCAAGCGAGACGTCACCGAGCTGTATGCCAGCATCGGGGAGGGTACGATCTCTCCGGAGACCGTGGTGCGTCGCCTCATTTCTTCCCAGGGCGGCACCGCCGGCGTGGAGGAGACGATGGCCGAGGCGGTCACTCCCACGCGCATCCAGCACCAGCAGATCGGGTCGGCGTCGTCGGCGGTCATCGTCTCAGATATCGAGGACACGGACGTGCTGGTCAAGCTCGCCAAGTGTTGTATGCCGGTGCCGCCTGACGAGATCGTCGGCTTCATCACGCGCGGCAGTGGCATCTCGGTGCATCGCAAGGACTGCACGAACATGCGTTCGCTCAAGCGTGAGCCGGAGCGTTTCATTGACATCGCGTGGGCCGACGACGCCGACTCGAACGTCTTCCTCGTCCAGGTCCAGATCGAGGCGCTCGACCGCAAGGGCCTGCTGGCGGACGTCACGCGTGCGCTATCAGAGCACGACATCAACATGCTCACCGGCTCGATGAACACCTCCAACGAGCGAGTGGCCCGGCTCAACTTCACCTTCGAGATGGCGGACCCGCGCCACCTGCAGCAGGTGCTGACCGAGCTACGCAAGATCGAGGGCGTGCACGCCGCCTACCGGCTTACGGGCTCGGCGAGAGAGGCTGTCCGAGCTCACGGGGGAGCTGAGTAAGGATCTCGCGCACGCGCGTGATGCCGTGAGTGGAGAGCTGGTAGGCCCGCTGTTCGATGGCCGCCACACTGGTGCCGGCGCGCACGAGCAGGCACAGGAGTTCGACCGAGTCTTCGCGGTTGGCCATGAGGTCGATCGCGGTGCGCTCGAGTGTGGTGACGAACTTGCCGCCCACTTCGGTCAGGTCCGTGCCCGGCATCGACGACGCCGGCACGGCGTCCACCTGCTCTTGGAGCTGGGGCGTGTGCCAGCCGGTGTGGATGAAGAGGGCTGATTCGCGCACGAAGGCCTTGCCCGGCTTGCGCATGGCAAGGAGCTGGGCGCGTGATTCGGGCGTCTTGCACAGGTCGACCCCGACGTAGCCGATGTCGCCGATGTCGATCATGAGGCCGGCGCCGGCGAGGGTGCGCGCCTCGTGGTGCTCGGCGAGTGACTGAGGTTGATAGATGTGGAGCGTCATGAGGTGATTCCATCACGTCGCGCGAGGGACGCTGCGCGTCTTCCCACACCTGTGGACAAAGAAAACGCCGCCGGAAAAACCGGCGGCGTCTTCCACGTCATTCGGCCTAGTCGCCTTGGACCGCGCTCAGCCATGCCTTGCGGGCGGCGAGGGCGTCCTCGTACTCCTTGACCTTCTTCTCATCCCCTGCCTCGCGGGCCTGGGCGATCTGGGTCTCGAGCTCGTCGATGAGGTGCTGGAGCTGTTCAGCCATGCCGGCGGAGCGCTCGTCCTTCTCCGGGTCGGAGTTCTTCCACTGCTCGGATTCGGCGTCGCGGATCTGGGTCTCGATGTCACGCATGCGGCCCTCAGTGCGCTGCATGTCAGCACGCGGCACGCGGCCGATGGCGTCCCAGCGCTCGCCGATCGCGCGGATCTGCGCCTTGGCGTAGTCGATGTCGGTCACCGGCAGGAGCTTCTCGGCCTCGGCCAGTAGCTCGAGCTTGCGGTCGCGGTTGGCGGCGAACTCCTCGTCGATCTCGGCGTTGTAGGCGTTGCGGGCCTCGTAGAAGCGGTTCTGGGCGGCGCTGAAGCGCTCCCACAGCGCGTCGTCTTCACGCTTGTTCATGCGGCCTGCGCGCTTCCACTCGTTCATGAGCTCGCGGAACTGGCCCGAGGTAGGGCCCCAATCGGTGGAGTCCGCGATCGCCTCGGCGCGTGCGATGAGGGCCTCCTTGCGCGCGGTGATCGCCTTACGCTCCGAATCGCGTTGCGAGAAGAACTGGCGGCGGTGGCGGTCAAAGGTGGTGCGTGCCGAGGAGAAGCGCTTCCACAGCTCTTCTTCCGTGGTGCGGTCAATGCGCGGGGAGTGGCGCTGGGCGTACTTCCACTGCTCGAGCAGGTTGGTCAGCTCCGCGCGCGAATTCTTCCAGTGCGTGTTCGCCGGGTCCTGCGCGGCGACCGCCTCGGCCGCCTCGACGATCGCGGTGCGCTCGGCAACGGAGGCCTTCTTCGCCTCTTCGCGCTCGGCCTTGACCTGGGCGCGGCGCTCTTCGGCGGCGCCCTCAAGGCTTTCCACGCGCTTGCGCAGCGCTTCGACGTCGCCGACGACGGCGGGCTCGCGCAGCTGCTCGGTCAGCGCCTTGATGGAAGCTGAAATTTCCTCGGGGGAAATGTTGGCCAGGCGGGCCTCGAGCAGGCTTACCTCGTTTTCCAGGTCGAGGTAGCGGCGCACGTACAGGCCGAGGGCGTCCTTATCGGAGCCATCGATCGTGTACTGGCCGACGATGCGTTCGGCGTCGTTACCGGAGGAGCGCAGCCACACGTTGCCTTCGTCATCCACGCGGCCCCACTTGGCGGCCGCCGCTGCCGCCGCGTCGTCGACCTCGGGAACCGGGGCTGCCACCTGCGGCTTCGGGCGGGGCGCCGGGATCGGCGTTTCCTGCGGTGCCTCGGTTGTGTTCATGGACTCGTTCGTGGACTCGGTCATGAGATTCTCCTCAGTAGACGGGGTTGGCGGTGCCACACCGTTCGCGTATGTCGTGGAACAGTCTACGCGGTTTATAGTCCATTTTTCGCATTCTGGTTATCTTAGATGCGCTCAAAGTTGGCTTAACGGTAGCGTGAAGACATGTACTTCCTTCGTAACAGTGACACGTTCCTTCAGGCCAACACCTACATCCTCGCCGCGCAGTCCTCCGCGCTCGTGGTCGACCCGGGCGCCGGCTCGCACGCCTGGGTGCCCGGCGCGCTCGAGAAGCGCGGGCTGAGCCTGGGTGCCGTTCTGCTCACTCACGGCCACCCGGATCACGTGTGGGACGTGGCGACGGTCGCGGGATCGGCTCCGGTCTACATCCCGGGCCCGGACATGTACCGGATGGACGACCCGGCCGCCTACCTGCCGGTCGATCCGTCCCGCGCCCTGGCCCTTTCGCGCATGGGCGCCCAGCCCTGGGTCAAGCCCGAGGGCCTGCGTGAGCTACCGGCCGAGGCGTTTTCGGGGCCCTTCGAGATCGTGCCGGGAATCTCGATCCGCGCGCTGCCGGCGCCCGGCCACTCCGAGGGCTCCACGGTCTTCCTCCTCGAAGGCAATCCCGCCCCGGACCGCGAGGGCGCGATGATGTCCACCGGCCAGGTCGAGCCGATCATGCTGGCCGGTGACGTGCTGTTCAACGGGGGAGTGGGTCGCACGGACCTGCCGGGCGGTGACGAGCAGAAGATGGCCGCCAGCCTGCGCCTGCTGGTCCAGGTGATCAAGCCCGAGACCGCCGTCTTCCCCGGCCACGGCCCGTCCACCACGATGTTCCACGAGGTGCGCCACAACCCCTACCTGCACGCGGCGATGAGCTAAATTAGCGCTGATTCGGTGTTGGGGCGCGGCTGATTCTTAGTTCGGGGCCGAAAGATGGAAGAATAGGCCCATGGCTAAAATTGCACCTCTGTCTGGTTTTCCCGAATGGCTCCCCTCCGGTCGCATCGTCGAACAGCACATGATCGACGTCCTGCGCTCCACGTTTGAGCTGCACGGGTTCTCCGGCATCGAGACCCGCGCGGTGGAGCCGGTGGAGCGCCTGCTGTCGAAGGGCGAGACGTCGAAGGAGATCTACCTCCTGCGCCGCCTGCAGGATCAGGGCGCGGACTCCGAGCTCGGGTTGCACTTTGACCTCACGGTCCCGCTGTCGCGCTACGTGCTGGAAAACGCCGGGCACCTTGACTTCCCCTTCCGCCGCTACCAGATCCAGAAGGTCTGGCGTGGCGAGCGCCCCCAGGACGGGCGTTTCCGCGAGTTTTTACAGGCCGACGTCGACGTGGTTGGGCAGGACACGCTGGCCTTCCACCACGAAATCGAGCTGCCGCTCGTCATGGTAGACGCCCTGTCCAAGCTCCCGATCCCGCGGGTGAAGATCCTCGCCTCGAACCGCAAGGTCGCCCAGGGCTTCTACCAGGCGATCGGGCTGGAAGACGTGGAGGAGACCCTGCGCATCCTTGACAAACTCGACAAGGTGGGGCCGAAGGTCGTGGCTGAGATGCTGGGCGAGATTGGCGCGAGCGAGGACCAGGCGCGCCTGGCGCTCGAACTCGCGGGCATTCGTGGCGACGACGCCGGCGTGGCCGATCGCGTCCTCGCCCTCGGCTGCCGATCCGAGCTACTGGACGAGGGTCTCGAAGAGCTGGTGGCCTTGGTCGAGGGAGCGAATGACCTGATCCCGGGCTCGGTGAGCGCGGACCTGAAGATCGCCCGCGGCCTGGACTACTACACGGGCTCGGTCTACGAATCGGTGCTCGAGGGGCACGAGGACCTGGGCTCGGTATGCTCGGGTGGCCGCTACGATTCGCTGGTCTCGGACGGCAAGAAGACCTACCCGGGGGTGGGCCTGTCGATCGGCGTCTCGCGCATCCTCGCCCGCGTCATCGGCCGGGAACTGGTCACGCCCACGCGCAAGGTGCCCACCGCCGTGCTCGTGGCGGTCAACGACGAGGGCGAGCGCCGCCACGCCGAAAAGACGGCTCAGCAGCTTCGGGGGCGCGGGGTCGCGGCCGAGGTCTCGCCGAACTCGGCGAAGTTCGGCAAGCAGATTCGCTACGCCGATCGACGCGGCATCCCCTTCGTGTGGTTCTCCACCGACGACGGCGAGCAGGTCAAGGACATCCGCTCCGGCGAGCAGGTGGTTGCTGACGCCGCGCAGTGGGTCCCGCCGGCCAGCGACCTTACCCCCGAGCTTCGGGGGAGCGATGAATGACTTTCCCCAGCTGCCCTCGCGGGTAGCGGCCGAAGTGCGTCCGTTCCGCGAGAGCCTCGACGCACTCGTTTTTCCGTTGGCAATGGCGGGGAGCGAGGATAGCCTGTCGCTGTATGCGGATGCGATCAACCAGCTCGATGACTACGTCATCCCGCGCTACGAGACGCTCGAGGCCCCGCTGCTGGCCGTCTTCGGAGGTTCCACGGGCGCCGGAAAGTCCACCCTCATCAATTCGATGCTGGGTGAAGAGGTGGCACTGGCCTCCGCGATCCGGCCCACGACGCGCCGGCCGCTCCTGTTGCATCACCCCGAAGACGCACACTGGTTTACGGATCAGCGCATCTTCCCCCACCTGGCCCGCGTCATCTCGCACGGCCCCGCGGACCTCGATTCTGCGGGCGAGGCGGGCGACGAGCTCGAGATCCGTGCCACTGACCTGATCCCGCGCGGGATGGCGCTCCTTGATTCGCCGGATATTGACTCGGTGGTGGTGGAAAACCGCCACCTCGCGGCGCAGTTCCTGGCCGCCGCCGACCTGTGGGTTTTCGTCACCACCGCCGCCCGATATGCGGATGCGATCCCGTGGGCGATGCTCGATGAGGCGGCCGAGCGCAACGTCGTCGTCGGTATCGTGCTCAACCGCGTGCCACCGGGGACGGGAGCGCAGGTGCGCCCGGACCTGGACCGGATGCTCGGCGAGCGCGGGCTCGACCACGCGCCGCTTTTCGTCCTGTCCGAACAGAAGCTGCAGGACGGGATGGTTGCCGCCGCCGACGTCGCTCCGATCCGTGGGTGGCTCGAGGGCCTGGCCTCCGATGCGCAGGTGCGGGCCTCGGTGGCGCGTCAGACCCTGACGGGCACGGTGGACAAGCTCCTTCACACCGCCTCTGACATCCTGGCCGGCTACGACGAGCAGCTCGCGGGCGCGGATTCCCTGCGCTGGGACATCAACGCGGCCTTTGACCGCGCGGAGGACGCGCTGCGCCGCCAGGCCTCGGACGGCTCGTTGCTGCGCGGCGAGGTGCTCTCGCGCTGGCAGGACGTGGTGGGCACCGGCGAATGGGCCCGAAAGCTTGAGAAGGGCGTGTCCTCGCTGCGCGACCGCATCACGGGCTTCTTCAAGGCGAGCGTGGATACCTCCACCGTGGAGGAGGCGCTCGAGGACAACGTGCTGGCACTGCTCCTTGCCGAGGCCGACGCTGCTAACGCCCACATCAGGGACGCGTGGCGCGCCGGGATCGCCGGGCCGCTGGTGGAACGCGCGAAGGAGCGCCTACGCGGGGAGGCGGAGCGGCGGGAGGCCGCCGAGCGGCTCGTGCGCGAATGGCAGGCCGCCCTCATCGCGCTCATCCGTAATGAGGGCGAGTCCAAGCGGCTGACGGCCCGGGCGCTCGCCTTCTCAATCAACGCCGTGGGCGTTGCCCTCATCATCGTCGTCTTCGCCTCCACCGGGGGGCTGATCGGCGGGGAGATCGCTGTGGCGGGCGGCACCGCTGTCGTGGCACAGCGCGTGCTCGAAGCTGTTTTCGGCGACGAGGCCGTGCGCCGGATGGCAAAGGAGGCGCGCGAGGACCTGGACGCGCGCGTGCGGGAGTTCCTCGGGGCGGACCGAGCGGCATGGCAGGGTGTCATCGACGAGCTGGGCCTCAGCCGCCAGATCCGCGACGACTACGCGCGCCAGCTTCGGGCTTTAACCGAGGCGAAGATTGCCGACGGGAGGAACCTATGAGCCTGACTGAGTCGATCGGAGACCTCCACGCGGCTGTCGAGATCGCGCAGGCGAAGGTCCCTGGCGCGGTGGGCGAGGCCGCGCTGGTGCTCGACCGCGCAGTTCAACGCCGGTCGTTGACCACCGACGCCACCGTCATCTCGGTTGCCGGCCCCACGGGGGCGGGCAAGTCCTCGTTGGTCAACGCGATCGTGGGGCGCCCGGTGACGCGCGCGAGCGCGATCCGGCCCACCACCGCCCAGCCCGTGGCCGTCACGAATACGCCGGCCGCCGAGATCCTCGACTGGCTCGGCATCACCGAGCGCCACGAAGCCCCGCTTACCGACGCGGGCGCGGCCGTGCTCATCGATCTTCCCGACGTCGATTCCACAAACTTCGATCACCGCGAAGCGGCCCACCGGCTGACCGAGCTGGTCGACGTCGTCGTGTGGGTGCTCGACCCGCAAAAGTACGCCGACGCCGTGGTCCACGAAGACTACCTGGCCGAGCTCGCCGAGCACGCGGCCACAACGATTGTGGTGCTCAACCAGGTCGATAGGCTGGACGAGGCCACGCTCGCCGACGTCCTGGCCGACACTCGCCGCCTCCTGCGCGCCGACGGGCTCGAGGTCCCGGTGCTCCCGGTGTCCGCGACGACGGGCCGGGGCGTGGACGCGCTACGGGCAAGGATTGACGACATCGTGGCCGAGCGCGCGGCGGCGGAGAAAAAGCTCGCGGCGGACATCCGCACCGAGTCGCGCAACATGCTCGGGCGCATTCATGCCGACGGCGGGCGGCCCGCGACAACGGCCGCCGACGTCCCCTTCGAACCTGTTGCCTCGGCGCTCGCCGTGGCGGCGGGCTCGCGCGTGGTGGCGAAGGCATCAGCTGACTCCTACGAGCGGCGGGCGAGGCAGGCCACCGGCTGGCCCGTCACGCGCTGGCTGGCCCGGCGCGGGATCGATCCGCTCAAGCGCCTGCGCCTCGACACGGGCGGGGTCTTGGACGTGGTAGCGTACGTTTCGCCGTCGCAGGCGGCGGTGGCCCGCGGCAAAATCCGCGAATATGTGGAAGCCTCGACAGCACACATGCCCGCCGCGTGGGCACACCAGACCCGCGAGGAGTTGGGCGAGCGCGCCGAGCGGCTCATCGGCGGACTCGACACCGCGCTCTCCGGGGTGGACGTCGAAGCCCGCCGTCGGCCCGCGTGGTGGCTGCTCATGAATCTGTTGCAGTGGCTGGCGCTGGCGGCCGCGATCGCCGGCGGCGTGTGGCTGCTCGGGCTCGCGTTCGCTGATTCGCTCCAGCTGCGCCTCAGCGAGCCGCCCGGGTGGGGGATCTTCCCGCTACCCACGCTCATGCTCGCCGGCGGGCTTCTTGCCGGCTGGCTCCTGGCCGCAATCGGGCGGGTGCTCGCCGGGCACGGAGCTCGCCGCATGCGCCAGCGCGTAGGTGCGCGCATCGACGTCGCCTTCGCAGACAAGGCCCGCGCCGAGCTTGCCGTGCTGGACGAGGAGCGCTCGGCCTACGCCCATCTCCAGGAACTCCTGGGCGGGCTGACGAAGTCGAGCGCCTAGCGGAAGTGGCGCGGCCGGCGCTGAGCGCGGTCCCGGCCGCGCATACCCGGGCCGGAGTCCTTGGAGATGTTGAGGTCACGCCCGGACACGCGCGCCTTGGCGATACGGCGCTGGGTGTCGCGGTCGATCTCGCGGTCGATCTGGACGAGCGAGAACGTGGGGTAGATGTCGATTCGGCCCAGCTGGGATCCGTTGAGGCCGCCCTCGTTCGTGAGCGCACCCACGATCGCGCCGGGGGAGACGCCGTCGCGGCGCCCAACCTCCACGCGGTACATCGTGCCTTCGCCCTCGAAGGTCTTCGGCTTGTTCTTCCGGCCCTCGCGACCCTGGCGTGCCGGGCGCTCTTTGCGATCCTTGCGCCCCTTCCGGTCCTCGCCTTCGAAGCGGGCGGTGAGGCGCTCGGGCTCGTCGTCGGACTGCGGGCCCGGGTCGCGCACTCCGATTGCCAGCAGCGCGGCGATGAGGTCCTCCGGAGAAAGCGGGTGCTCGGCGTCTACCTGCTCGGCACGGAACTCGGCAATGACGTCGCGGTAGACCGACAGGCGGCCCACTTCGTAGCGATCCTTGGCCTCGGCCATGAGCCGGCGGGCGCGCAGACCGGACACCTCGGCCGGGGTGGGCAGCTCTACCTGCTCCATGTGAGCGCCGGTGATGTGCTCGATGCGACGCAGGCGGCTACGCTCCTTGGGCGTGACGAAGGTCAGCGACGTGCCCTCGCGCCCGGCGCGCCCAGTGCGGCCGATGCGGTGGACGTAGGTGTCGACCTCGCGCGGCACGTCGAAGTTGACCACCAACCCGATGCGCTCCACGTCGAGCCCGCGGGCGGCGACGTCGGTGGCTACCAGCACGTCGAGCGTGCCGGTGCGCAGGCGATCGACAAGCTTCTCCCGGTCGCGCTGCTGCACGTCACCGGAGAGGGTTGCGGCTTGCACGCCGCGGGTGGATAGCTCGATGGCGAGTTCCTCGGCAGTGGCGCGGGTGCGGACGAAGACGAGGGCGGCGTCGGCCGGCGTCGTGGCAAGCACGCGGGCAAGAGCGCCGATCTTGTGGCGCGAGGGCACCACCGCATAGGTCTGGTGGATCGTCTCGATCGTGGATGCCGGGGGAGCCACCGTGACCTCCACTGGGTCAGTCATGTGTGTCTCGGCCACGCGGCGGATCGGCGTGGGCATCGTGGCCGAGAACAGCGCCGTGATGCGCTCCTCGGGCAGCCCGGAGGCGATCTTCTCCACGTCCTCGGCAAAGCCCATGCGCAGCATCTCATCGGCCTCGTCGAGAACGAAGTAGCGAACGGAATCGAGCTTGAGCGCGCCCTTGTCAATGAGGTCCATAACGCGCCCCGGCGTGCCGACCACCACCTGCGCTCCGTCCTTCAGCGCGCCGATCTGTGGCACGTAGGACGAGCCGCCATAGACGGCCACGACGTCCAGGCCCGTGGTAGTGGAGGCAAACTTGTCTATCGCGTCGGCGCCTTGCATGGCGAGCTCGCGCGTGGGGGCGAGCACGAGGGCCTGGACCTTGGGTAGGTCAGGATCGACATGGGTGAGCATCGGCAGGGCGAAGGCCGCCGTCTTGCCGGTGCCCGTCTGGGCCACGCCGACGACGTCGCGCCCCTTGAGGAGGGGTGGAATGGCCTCGGCCTGGATCGGGGTGGGCTGGACGTAGCCCATGTCGGAGATGGCGGACAGGATGTGTGCGGGCAGGTTGAGCCCAGAAAATGACGTCATAAGTACCTAAGAGTGCGAAAGCCAGGCCGGATAAAACGCGGCGGCGCGGCGCGAGTGCGCCGCCATCAGTCTAGTGTTCGGAGGTGGTGGCCGACAGCGACGCAGGGGTGACATCTAGCACCCGAGAGCCCACCCACACGCCCACCGCCAAGATCGCGGTCATCGTGCCGATCACCCACACGAAGGCCGCGTGGCCCTGGGGGAGGGTGAGGGCGTAGATGATGCCGCACCAGGCCACGAACAGTGCTGAGCCGAGCGTGTCGGCGATCGACAGGGAGGCCGATGTGCGCCCGTGCCGCTCGGGCGGGGTCAGTGCAAGGGCGTGGACCGTGAGAGCGGGGTAGACCAGCCCAATGCCGAAGCCGGCCACGAGCCAGCCGATGAGGGCCGTAGCTCCGGGCACCGATGCGGATGCGGCCGTGATGGTGGCCGCCGTGCCGAAGGCCTGGACGAGCGTGCCGACGACGGGCGCCGCCGCCCGGTAGCGTTCGTCCGTCACGCGCCCGCTCACCCACGAGCCGATCGCCCAGGTCACCGAGCCGAAGGTCATGATCATGCCGGCCTGGGTTGCGGACCAGCCATGGACCTCCTTAAGCATGAGCGGGAGGAAGACCTCCACCGCGATGTAGGTGCCGTTGATCGCCAGGCGCAGCAGGACGGTGGCGGGCAGGCCGCGCCGAGCACGGAACGTGGCCCGCGGCAGGAGCGGACGGGCGAGGAACAGCACGAGGGCCGACAGACCGATGACCAGCGCGATCGCCTTTGCGTCGAATTCCTCGGCGCTGAGTCCGGAGAGTAGCTGGATGCCGAGGATCACCACGCCGGCCGTGGAGGAGAAAGCCACGGTGCGCTTGTAGCCGGAGACCGGCTGGTGTTCGTGCAGGTCCGGGAACCGGCCGAACTGCTTGAGGATGACCGGCGCGCTGAGGATGAGGAGCACGGGCACGATGCCGAAGACGAGGCGCCAGTTGAGGTGTTCGACAAAGAAGCCGGCCACCAGCGGGCCCACCAGGGAGGGCAAGACCCACGCGGCGGCGAAGGAGGAAAAGATGCGCGGCTGGCGCGCAGGCTCCACATAGTTGCCGACGAAGACGTAGAGCGGAACCACGATGAGGCCTCCGCCCAATCCCTGAATCGCACGCCCGAGCACGATGATTTCCACCGACGGCGCGAGCGTGGCCACGATCAGCCCGCCGGTGAAGAGGGCCAGGCCCGTGTACAGGGAAACTTTCGGTCCCTTCGCGTCACACCACGGCCCGGCGAAGGCGGTGGTGATGAGCTGGGTGGCGAGCGTGACGCCCGAGGCGAGAGCGTAGAGGTTGCGCCCGTCAAGGATGTCGACCACGTAGGGCATGGCAGTTGCCACGGCGAGGGCCTCGAAGGCGACCAGGCTGATGAGACTCACTGCGAGGATCACCAGCCACTGCTCAAGGCTCCGACTAATTCGCTGCTTCTTTCGTGCTTGTCTCACACCACGATCGTAAGATCCAATGTTGGAAACGGCACGCCTCGCCAGGTGTGATCTTAGCCCGCTTCGGCGTAGAGTTTTCCACGTGTTCCCCGCCCGTCTCGCGGGAGGACATCACCCGCCCGTCTCGCGGGTGAGACCACAATTGAAAGAGGTATACGTGATTCGTACCCGGATGGCAGGATCCCTGCGAAAAGAAGACATCGGCAGCACCGTCACTCTGGCGGGCTGGATCGATCGGCGTCGTGACCACGGAGGGATCGCCTTCCTTGATCTGCGTGACGCCTCTGGAATCGCCCAGGTCACGGTCCGCGAGGAGGTCGCACACGAGCTGCGCTCCGAGTTCGTGGTCAAGGTGACCGGCACCGTCATGGAGCGCCCCGAGGGCAACGCGAACGCGAACCTCGCCACGGGTGACGTCGAGGTGGAGGCCATCGAGGTCGAGATCCTCAACCCCTCCGCGCCGCTCCCGTTCCAGATCTCGGATCACGCCGAGGACGCGGGCTCTGTTAACGAGGAGACCCGCCTGAAGTTCCGCTACCTCGACCTGCGCCGCTCGTATGAGCAGAAGGCCATCCGCCTGCGCGCGAAGGTCTCCCAGGCTGCCCGCCGCGTGCTGGACGGCCACGACTTCGTGGAGATCGAGACCCCGACCCTGACGCGCTCCACGCCCGAGGGCGCGCGCGACTTCATCGTGCCGGCCCGCCTCGCGCCGGGCTCGTGGTACGCCCTGCCGCAGTCGCCCCAGCTGTTCAAGCAGCTGCTCATGGTGGCCGGCATGGAGCGCTACTACCAGATCGCCCGCTGCTACCGTGACGAAGACTTCCGCGCTGACCGCCAGCCCGAGTTCACCCAGCTCGACGTCGAGATGTCGTTCGTCAACCAGGACGACGTCATCGCGGTGGCTGAGGACGTGCTCAAGGAGATCTGGGCGCTGATTGGCTACGATCTCACGACGCCGATCCCGCGCATGCCGTACAAGGAGGCCATGGAACGCTTCGGTTCTGACAAGCCGGACTTGCGCTTTGGCCAGGAGCTCGTGGACCTCACCGAGTACTTCAAGGACACCCCGTTCCGCGTATTCCAAAACGAATACGTGGGCGCAGTCGTCATGCCCGGTGGCGCCTCCCAGCCGCGCCGCACGTTCGACAAGTGGCAGGAGTGGGCGAAGGCGCGCGGCGCCAAGGGCCTGGCCTACGTCACCATCTCCGAGGACGGGACCCTGGGCGGCCCGGTGTCGAAGAACATTTCCGACGCCGAGCGCGAGGGCCTGGCCGAGGCCACCGGCGCCAAGCCAGGCGATTGCATCTTCTTCGCCGCCGGCAAGCCGGCCGCCTCGCGCGACCTGCTCGGGGCCGCCCGCCTCGAGATCGGCAAGCGCTGCGGCCTCATCGACGACAACGCCTGGGCGTTCGTGTGGGTGGTCGACGCGCCGCTGTTCAAGCCCACCGCCGACGCCGAGGCGGAGGGCGACGTCGCTGTTGGTGGCGGCAAGTGGACGGCGGTCCACCACGCCTTCACCTCGCCCAAGCCCGAGTGGCTCGACTCCTTCGACCAGGACCCGGGCAATGCCCTGGCCTACGCCTACGACATCGTGTGCAATGGCAACGAAATCGGCGGCGGCTCGATCCGTATCCACCGCGCCGACGTCCAGGAGCGCGTGTTCAACGTCATGGGCATCGACGAGGAGACCGCGAACAAGCAGTTCGGCTTCCTGCTCGAAGCCTTCAAGTACGGTGCCCCGCCGCACGGCGGCATCGCCTTCGGCTGGGACCGCATCGTCTCTCTGCTCGTGGGCGCGAAGTCGATTCGCGACGTCATTGCCTTCCCCAAGATCGGCAACGGCTGGGACCCGCTCACGGATGCCCCGGCGCCGATCACCGTGCAGCAGCGCAAGGAGGCCGGTGTGGACGCCAAGCCCAAGGCCAAGAAGGACGCCGACAAGGGCGAGGCCGAGAAGGCCGACGCCGAGTAGATGCTCGGAGCGTCAGCGGCTTTTTGGCGCCTGAACGCCTGGGGCGGGGAGGTCCTCGAACGCGAGGAATCTCCCGGCCTCGGCCTGGTGCTACTTGGCGGGGAGGCCGGCCCCACGCTCATCGCGTACGGTGAGCCCGGGTCGGCCATCCCGGCCCTGACCGACCTCGCAGGCCGCGGGGTTATTCCTGCGCGCACAATGATCAACCGCGAGGTCTACGGCGCGCTCGACGAGCCCCTGCGCGAGCACTTCGGCCCGAACTGGGGGCACGCCTGGGACTTCTTCTGGGCCGACCGCCCCCTCGCGCCGGTGGAGCACTGCGATTCCGTGGAGTTTTGTGCTGCGGGCAGCGCCCAGATGGACGGCGTGCGCGAGGAGATTCGCGCCGCCCTGCTTGCCTCCAACCCGATTTCCGACGCCGTGGGCGAGCTTGACCACCTCGACTGGTTCTTCCTGCGCGCCCCCGATGGCAATATCGCCACCGTTATGGGCGCAGAGAAGGTCGGGGAAGGGATAGGTTTCCACGGGCTTGGCACCGTCCCCGACTACCGGGGTAACGGGTATGGGGGAGCGACGATGGTGGGAGCCGTCAATGCTGCCCTCGAACGCGGTGCGTTCATTCGGTTTGGCGTGTGGGCCTGGAACGAGGGCGCGATGCGGCTCTATACCCGGCTCGGCATCACCCACGACGGTGCGATTATCTCCGGGCGCGCCGAGCCGTTTGAAGAACTGAGGGGCACGTGAGCGCTCGGCTGATGCGCAGCCCCCTCGGGCTCGCGGTGGTCCTCGCGCTTGCCGGCTGCTCGGTCGGCGGCGCGGACGCCCTGTGGTCGATCCCCGTGGGCGGGCTGTACAACGTGCAGTTTGCCGACCTGGGCGACGTCGTCGTCATCCCCCGCGGGCAGGCCATTGAGGGCTACGACACCTCCGGCACGCAGCTGTGGAGCGTGACGCTCGCCGACGAGGCCGAATCGTGCGTTGCTGCCGGCGCGGGCGCGATGTGCGTGGCCGGCACCCAGATCTTCGTAGGCCGCGACGGGCAGGCGGTCGCCCGGCCCGACCTAGCCTTCATCGCCCAGGCGGGGGACAAGGCCTACTACGCGCGCGGCGACGCGGACGGCGTCGTGCTCATCGAGGCCGACGCCGACGCCCCGATCGACCAGCTCGGCGGGGAAGTGCTCGCTCGCTACGAGGGGCGTACTTCTTATTTGCCGGACGGCACGCCTGTCGAGCGCGCCGATTCCTATCCCGAGCCCCTCCAGCGCCTCCTCGACGTGGGCGTGCTCGACGCCGACTCCCCGTGGCTCAACCCCGCTGGAATCGCCTCGATCGCACGACCGCTGGCCGACGGCTTCGTCGTCGTCGAGGCCGGGCAGATCACCGTCAGCGACGTCGAGCCGACCGTGCTCACGCTTTTCGACTTGGACGGCAACGAGACCGCGCGCCTCGAGGCCACGCCCGCGCTGACGATGAACCTCAGCCCGCGCTGGACGCTCGCCACGCTCGAGCAGATCGTGGAGGAGGCCAACGCACTCGATACCTCCCGCGCCTTTGTGTTCGACGACGCCCGAGTGGTCGGTTTCGAGCAGGCCCTTACCGACTCCGTGGCCCCCGGCTACGCCGACGTCGAGGCGCTGATCGTGGGCGGGCAGATGCTCCGCTTCGATGCGATCCGGCCCGAAACCCTCCAGCTCTCCGTGCTCGACTACCCCTACGTGTCCGTGGCGGGCACCGGCTCGGGATCGGTGGTGGCGACATTCGACATCGTTACCGGCGAGCGCGTGATCGAGGCCAGCTGCTGGCAAAACGGCGCCGTCTACTGCGCCACGCCCACGGAGCTGTCCAAGATCGACCTCAGTGGACGATCTTGAACTTCTCGTAGACCTTCTTCAGCGGCGCGGGCGCCCACCAGTTCCACTTGCCGAGTAGCGTCATGGTGGCCGGCACGAGGAGCATGCGCACGAGGGAGGCGTCGATGATGACAATCATTGCCAGCGCCACGCCCACCTGTTTGATCGCCAGCATGTCGCCGAAGATAAAGCCGACAAACACGGCCACGATGATCGCGGCAGCCGAGGTGATGATGCGCCCGGAGCGCTGCAGGCCCATCTCAACCGCCGTGTCGTTGTCGTGACCCGCGTCCCAGTATTCCTTGATACGGGCGATGAGGAAGACCTCGTAATCCATGGCCAGGCCCAGGCCGAAGGCGATGGAGGCGGCGACCACGAAGGTCTCCAGGCCCACCGACTGCGGCAGGCCCAGCAGGCCGTGCTCGAAGACGAAGACCGTGGCGCCCATGCCGGCAAACAGTGAGAGCGTGTTGATGACAAGGGCCTTGATCGGTGCGATGACCGAGCCGGTCATGAGGAAGAGCAAGATGAGCACCGCGATCGCCACGATCGTCACCGCGATGGGCGCGCCGTCCTTGATCGAGTTCGTGAAGTCGAGCTGGAGGGCGGCCGCGCCTCCGACGTACGTGTCGTAGCCGGCGTCGTAGGCGCGCAGCTCCTTGACCGCGTTGGTGACCTCGGGGCCCACCTGGTCGGGAGCGTCCATATGGAACTTGATGAGGGTTTCGCCATCGTTCATCGCTTCGGCGGGGGCCACCCAGTCCACCCCGTCGATCTGCTCGATGCGATTGATAAGGTTGGCGGCGTCGTCCGGGCTCGTGTCGGCGATGACGGTGATGGAGGGGGCGGCGAGGATCTCGTAGTCCTGCATGCCGTCGTAGGCGCGGGCGGCGCTCGTGTGCTCGGGGATATATTCCATGAAGTTCGAGCGCATCGTGAGGTCGCGAACCGGCATCACCATGAGCACGAGGATTGCGGTGACCGTGATGAGGATCGGCCACGGGCGGCGGTGGACCCACTTCGCCAGGCGCGAGAAGGTGCCCTCGTCGGAGGCCGTGTCGCCCACCTTCTTCACGATCGTGCGGAAGACGGGCACGCCCGAGAGCCACGAGGGGCGCACGAGCCGGCGGCCGAGCAACGTAATCATGGCTGGCACCATGAGCACGGCCGTGGAGACCGCGAGGATGGTGACGATGATGCCTCCGATCGCGATCATCTTCAGCATAGGCGCCTCCATGACGGCCAGGCCGGAGATCGCGAAGGCGATGGTGAGGGCGGAGAAGGAGACGGTGCGGCCGGCCGTGGCCACCGTGGCGGCGACGGCGTCCGTGACCACTCCCGAGACATCGTCGGGAAGCGCGTGCGGGTCAAGCCCGCGCCGCTCGAGCTGCTCGGTGACCTCCTCGCGGTAGCGGGAGACGATGAGCAGGCCGTAGTCGATCGAGAGGGCCATGCCGATCACGGAGATGATGTTGAGGACGAAAGAATCGACGTTCGTGACGTGGGTCAGCACCCACAGCAACCCCATGCCCGTGGCGATCGAGGTCAGTGCGCCGATGAGTGGCATGCCGGCGGCGATCAGGCCGCCGAAGACGACCACGAGGAGGAAGAGCGCGATCGGCAGGCCCACCGCCTCGCCGGTGATGAGGTCAGACTTGACCACCTCCATGATCGCGCTCTCGAAAACGGCCGAGGAGCTGACGTCGGCGTGCGCGTCCGGGTTGACCTTCTGGATCTCTTTTTCGAAGGTGGCGGTGGCGGCGAGCACGTCGTCGGTGGGGGAGGAATCCTCCGCGGCCTCCACGCTCACCACGAAGCCGCCGTCCTTGCGCAGGGCGTCGGCCGGGTTGTCCTGCTTCGCCATCTCCTCGGCCACGGCCTGCCGCGCACCTTGCTCTATCTGGGCGGTGGCGGTCTCCCTGGCCTGTTGCTCCACCTGGGCGCTCGCCTGCGCGCGGGTCTGGGCGGCCACCTCGTCGGTGGGCGCGCCTGGGTACTGCTGGGAGAACTGGGCCACCGCCCCGTCCACGGCCTGCTGGATCTGCGGCTCGGCCTGGGCAAGGGCCTGCTGAACCGCGCGGTCGATCGTGGCCTGGTTCTGCTCGAGGGCCTGGGCGACGGCGTCGTCGGTGGCCCTCTGGATGCCCTCGGTGAACTGTTCCTCAACCGAGAGGGGGTCGACGACGTCGGTGACACCGGAAATGGAGGTCAGCTGCTCGCGGAAGTCGGCGATCTGCGTGGAGACGTCGGCGGTGTCGACGCCCTGGACCACGATAACGGAGGAATCGGGGGCCGTGTCCGCGTTCGTTTTCTGAATGACGATGTCGGATTCGGTATTCGGCACCATTGACTCCGACGACTGCATCCGCGCGAACAGGTTGCCCTGGCCGAATCCCCACAGCGCCGAGGTGGCGCCGAGGACCAGGAGAAGGACCCAACCGAGGACGAAGAAGTGTGGTCTGCGCGCGATGGCGTGGCCGATCCGATCAAACATAATCTCACCTTCCCATGTGCCTCTATTATGCCAATCTTCGCCCGCGCCAGTCACTCGAGTTCGCCGTCCGCGCTCGGGCGTGCGCAAGTTTGTCGGAGGCGGGAGATATGCTGAAGGAATGGATCTGTTTGACTCCCAATCGATGAGCGTGGACGGTACTCCGGCCGATACCTCCGCGCCGCTTGCCGTGCGCATGCGTCCGCGCACGATCGATGAGGTGGTGGGCCAAAGCCACCTGCTCGGGCCGGGCCAGCCGTTGCGTCGGCTGATCGAACCGGACCGCGGGGGCGCGCCCAGCTCGGTGTTCTTGTGGGGCCCTCCCGGAATCGGCAAGACCACCTTGGCCTACCTCGTGGCGCGCCAGGGCAATCGTCGTTTCGTGGAGATCTCGGCCGTCTCGGCCGGCGTGAAGGAAGTGCGCGCCGTCATCGCCGAGGCGCGCGACCACCTGGTCACCGACGGCACCGACACGGTCCTGTTTGTGGACGAGGTCCACCGCTTTTCCAAGACCCAGCAGGACGCGCTGCTGCCGGCGGTGGAAAACGGCTGGGTGATCCTTATCGGCGCCACCACCGAAAACCCCTCGTTTTCCGTCATCTCCCCGCTGCTCTCGCGTTCACTCCTGCTTACCCTCCACCCGCTTACCGACGCCGACATCGAGACCCTCGTGCGCCGCGCGCTGACCGACGAGCGCGGGTACGGCGGCAAGGTACGGGCTGAGGATGAGGCGGTGGCCGAGATCGTCCGGCTCGCCGGCAACGACGGGCGGCGCTCGCTCACCATCCTCGAGGCCTCCGTGGTGGGGGACCACCTCACGCTTGCTGACGTCGAAGCGGCGGTTGACGTCTACGCCGTGCGTTACGATCGCGGCGGCGACCAGCACTATGATGTGATCTCGGCCTTCATCAAGTCGATCCGCGGATCGGACGTGGACGCGGCCATCCACTACCTGGCGCGCATGCTCGAGGCGGGGGAGGACCCGCGCTTCGTGGCCCGACGCCTCATGATCTCCGCGGCTGAGGACGTGGGGATGGCAGACCCGTCGGCGTTGCAGACTGCCACGGCCGCGGCGCAGTCCGTGGCGCTCGTGGGCATGCCGGAAGCACGCATCATCCTGGCCGAGGCGGTGGTCCACCTCGCCACCGCACCGAAGTCCAACCGCGCCTACCTGGCGATCAACAAGGCGATCGCTGACGTGCGGGCGGGCAAGATCGGCGCGGTGCCCGTCCACCTGCGCGACCAGTCGGTCAAGGCCTCGAAGGTTGCGGCGCAGTCCACGGGCCGCAACATCCCCTACGTTTACCCGCACGACGTGCCGGACGGCGTGGCCGCCCAGCAGTACCTGCCCGACGAGCTGGTGGGCACCGCTTACTACGAGCCCCTGAATCGTGGTTACGAGGCCAATATCACGTCCCGGCTGGAGCGGATCCAGGCGATTTTGCGGGGTAAGTAGTGCTACCATGTCACGGTTGCTTCCGTTGAAGTGACACTCCCACGCGGAGTCCATCCTGGGGCCTTAGCCGTTTGTTGTTGGTCCCGTGCATTGCACGCCATGAGTAGACAGGAGAGATATTTATGGCTGGAAACCGTTCCCGTAAGTCGGTGCGTCAGTCGCGCGCCCTTGGTATTGCCCTCACCCCGAAGGCGGAGCGCCTCATGCAGCGCCGCCCGTACCGTCCGGGCGAGCACGGCCGCGGCCGCGTCAAGGAATCCGACTACTCGATTCGTCTGAAGGAGAAGCAGCGCCTGCGCGCACAGTACGGCATCCGCGAGGCCCAGCTTCGTAAGATCTGGGATGAGGCCCGCCGCATGGAGGGCATGGCCGGTGAGAACCTGGTCGAGCTCCTCGAGATGCGCCTCGACGCCCTCGTGC
This sequence comes from Trueperella sp. HMSC08B05, assembly GCF_001808405.1. Lineage (NCBI taxonomy): Bacteria > Bacillati > Actinomycetota > Actinomycetes > Actinomycetales > Actinomycetaceae > Trueperella > Trueperella sp. HMSC08B05. The sequence goes on from NZ_KV793231.1 coordinate 112,593, forward strand.
TTCGCGCCGGCTTCGCCCGCACGATCGCCCAGGCCCGCCAGGTGGTCGTCCACCGCCACGTCCTCGTGGACGGCAAGCTCGTGGACCGCCCGTCGTTCCGCGTCAAGCCCGGCCAGGTCATCCAGATCAAGCCGCGCTCGCAGGCCTCCCCGCAGTTCATGGTGGCGGCCCAGGGCCAGCACGCCGACGTCCTGCCCGCCGTCCCCGAGTACCTCTCGGTTGACCTGACCAAGCTCCGTGCCGAGCTGGTGCGCCGCCCGAAGCGTGCCGAGGTTCCGGTCACGTGTGACGTGCAGATGGTCGTCGAGCACTACTCGCGATAAGCTATCTGGACAACGCGCCGCGGTTAGCCGTGGCGCGTTGTCATTTCCAGATAAGCTAGCCCCATGGCAGACATTACTCTTGGACAGATCGCCGGCGTGCTGGCGGCCCTCGGTTTCCTCGTACTCGTGTATTTCTCGATTAAGCCGTTGCGCAAGCTGTGCGATGTGCTCGATCGGATGACCGAATCGCTGCGGGAGCTCACTGAGCACACCCTCCCGGCGATTGATGAGGCGGCCCAGACCGTGGCCGAAACCAACCTGCAGGTGAAGAAGCTTGACGCGATCACCGAGGCGGCCGCCCGCACCTCCGAGGACATCTCGGCGATGACCACCTTGGTCACTTCCACCGTTGGCGCGCCCTTCCTCGCCGCGCGCAAGGGGGCGGAGAAGGTGCGCGACGCCTTCGGTCCCAAGAAGCTTTAGATTTTTCTGTTGTTGTAACGCTACCAATGTGCTCACGCGCTTTGAGATGGGAGTTCAATGCGTACTTCTGAGATTCGTCGCCGCTGGCTCGACTACTTCGCCAAGCACGACCACGAGATCGCCGAGTCGGTTCCACTCGTGTCCCCGGATCCGTCCATCCTCTTCACGATCGCCGGCATGGTGCCGTTTATCCCGTACATCGTTGGCACGGAGGAGGCACCCTTCCCGCGCGTGGCCTCGGTCCAGAAGTGCATCCGCACGAATGACATCGACAACGTGGGCCGCACCACCCGCCACGGCACGTTCTTCCAGATGTGCGGCAACTTTTCCTTCGGCGATTACTTTAAGGAAGGCGCGATCGACCTCGCCTTCGGTTTGCTGACCACGCCTGTCGACGACGGCGGCTATGGCCTGGAGAAGGACCGCCTGTGGGTGACGATCTGGGAGGAGGACGAGGTGTCCTACAACCACCTGACGCAGGTGGTGGGCCTCGATCCTAAGCACGTGGTGCGCCTCGCGCGTGAGGAGATCTTCTGGTCCACGGGCCAGCCTGGCCCGGCGGGTGGATGCGCCGAGATCCATTACGACCGCGGCCCGGACTTCGGCCCGGAGGCCGTGGGCGGCAACGTTGACCCGGGCGGCGACCGCTACCTGGAGATCTGGAACCTCGTGTTCGACGAGTTCATGCGCGGTGAGGGCACGGGCAACGACTACCCGCTGCTCGGCAAGCTCGACCAGACCGCGATCGACACGGGCGCGGGCCTGGAGCGCATCGCCTACCTGCTCCAGGGCAAGAAGAACATGTACGAGATCGACGAGGTCTACCCCGTCATCGCCGCCACCGAGGAGCTGACGGGCAAGGAGTACGGCGCGGATGAGGAAGATGACGTGCGGATGCGCATCGTGGCCGACCACGTCCGTTCCGCGCTCATGCTGATCGGCGACGGCGTCCGCCCCGGTAACGACGGGCGCGGCTACGTGCTTCGCCGCCTCATCCGCCGCGCGGTGCGCTCGGTGCGTCTGCTCGGGTTCGAGGGGATGGCGCTGCCCACCCTCCTGCCGGCGTCGATGAACGTGATGAAGGAGTCCTACCCGGAGCTGGAGCGTGACTTCGCGCGCATCTCCCAGATCGCCTACGGTGAGGAGGAGGCCTTCCGCCGCACGCTCGAATCGGGCACCCAGATTTTCAATGAGGCGGTGCGCCAGGCGAAGGCCGACAGCGCTGAGCTTCCGGGCCAGACGGCCTTTACTCTCCACGACACCTACGGCTTCCCGATCGACCTCACGCTCGAGATGGCCCACGAGGCCGGGGTCGAGGTCAACGAGGAGGGCTTCCGCGCCCTCATGCAGGAGCAGAAGGACCGCGCCCGCGCTGATGCGCTGGCGAAGAAGACCGGCCACGTGGACGCCTCGGTTTACCACAAGATCGAGGAGGAGTCCGGGGGTGCAACCCGCTTCCTCGGCTACACGGACTACGCCGCCGAGGCGAAGGTAGTGGCCATTCTCAAGGACGGCCAGCCTGTGCCGTTTGCCGAGGCGCCGGCCCAGGTCGATGTCGTGCTCGACCAGACCCCGTTCTGGGCCGAGCAGGGCGGCCAGCTGGCTGACCACGGCACGATCTCGGTGGCGGGCGGCGGACTGCTCGAAGTGGGCGACGTGCAGATGCCGATCAAGGGCTTGTTCGTCCACCGCGCCAGCCTCACCGAGGGCTCGGTGGCGCTTGACGACGCCGTCTACTGTCAGATCGACGTCGACCGCCGCGAGCAGATCGCCCGCGCTCACACCTCCACGCACATGGTGCACGAGGTGCTGCGCGAGGTGCTCGGCCCGGAGGCCACCCAGGCTGGTTCGGAGAACGCGCCCTCGCGGATGCGTTTCGACTTCCGTCACGGCTCGCAGGTTTCGGCTTCCGACCTGTCGGCGATTGAGGCCGAGGTCAACAGCAAGCTGCAGGACAACCTCGCGGTCACAGACCAGATCATGAGCCTGGATGAGGCCAAGACGCTCGGCGCGATGGCGCTCTTCGGGGAGAAGTACGGCAAGGAGGTCCGGGTCGTCTCGATCGGGGGAGACTGGTCGCGCGAGCTGTGCGCCGGCACCCACGTGGGCGACACGGGCGAGATCGGCCTGGTCTCCATCCTGGGCGAGTCCTCGATCGGTTCGGGCGTGCGCCGCGTGGAGGCGCTGGTAGGTCGCGGGGCCTACGCCGAGGGCGCCAAGGAACGCGCGCTCGTGAGCCAGCTCAGCTCGATGACGCGCGTGCGCCCCGAGGAGTTGCCCGAGCACATCGAGTCGCTCATGGCCAAGCTACGCAAGGCGGAGAAGGACCTGGAGACTCTGCGCACCGAGAAGCTGACCGCCGGCCTCGCCGCGCTCATCGAACAGCGCCGGCAGGCGAATGGTGTCAACGCCGTCATCCACGATTTCGGCACGGACGCCGATCCAAACCAGGTGCGCCAGCTCGCCGCCCAGATCCGCGAGCGCCTGGGCGAGGCGCCCGCCGTCGTCGCGCTGACCTCGGTGTCGAAGGGCCGCCCGTCGGTGGTCATCGCCACGAACCAGGCCGCGCGCGAGCACGGCATCAAGGCCGGCAAGCTCGTGTCGGTTGCCGCGAAGATCCTCGGAGGAGGAGGCGGCGGAAAGGACGACATGGCGCAGGGCGGCGGCCAGGATCCGGCCAAGATCAAGGAAGCGCTCAGCGCCATCTTCGGTCAGATCGGCTAGGCCGTGAGGGTAGGTGTTCGATTCGGGGTCGACGTCGGTGCCGCGCGCATCGGCGTCGCCCGAAGCGACTCGGCGGGCATCCTCGCCACGCCCGTGACCACGCTGCGTAGCGGCAAGGGCGACGTCGACGCGGTGGCGAAGATGGTCCGCGAGGCCGACGCGCTCGAAGTGATCGTGGGCCTGCCGCTCAACATGGACGGTACGGAGGGTGCATCGGCGAAGAAGGCGCGCTCGTGGGCGCGCCGGCTCTCGCGGCGGATCGCGCCGGTGGCGGTGCGGATGCTGGACGAGCGGCTGAGCACGGTGCAGGCGCACCGCCAGTTGCACGAGGCCGGGCGTAAGGAGATCACCCATCGGCGTGTTGTGGATCAGGCGGCAGCGGTTATCATTTTGGAAAACGCGCTGGAACAGGAACGCATGAGCGGTCGTGTACCGGAGCTGGTGCAGACTGCGGAGGAATAACGTGTCACAGCTTTTTGAGAAACTCCCTGATTCGCAGGGTAAGAATAAGGCGGGTTTGCGCGCCACGCAGCGGCGCAAGCGGGGCCTGCGCACGGCCGTGGTCACGTTCGTCGCGGTTGTTCTGCTTGTCATGTCGGCCGTTGTGGCTCTGCCGCACGTGCAGTCGCTGCTATCGCTTGATCGGCCGAGCGCCCAAGACTACGAGGGCGAGGGGAGTGGTGAGGTCATCGTGACCATTCCCGAGGGCTCGACCGGCCGGGATATTGCCGCGATCCTCGTGGAGGCCGACGTCGTCGCCTCCGAGCGCGCGTTTGTAGACGCGTTCCAGGCCGATCGCCGTGCGTCGTCGATCCAGGCTGGCTCGTACCGGATGAAGTCGAAGATGTCGGCGGTGGCGGCGCTTGCCAGCCTGCTCGACCCGGGTTCGCGGGCCGAGCTGAACGTGACGATCCCGGAGGGCTTTACCCTCCAGCAGGTGACGGACCGCCTGGTCAACGTCATGGGCTACGACGCGGCGGAGATCGAGGCCGCGCTGGCCGACCCCGAGGGGCTGGGCCTGACCGCGGAGGCGAACGGCAACGTGGAGGGCTGGCTCTCGCCAGTCACCTACTCGTTCGCCCCGGATACGACGGCGAAGGAAGCGCTGTCCACGATGGTGTCCAAGCGCGTGAGTGAGTTGCGCTCCTCGGGGATCCCGCAGGAGAAGTGGGCGCGTACGATCATCGTGGCCTCGATCGTGGAGCGCGAGGTCAATTGGCCGGACTACTACGCCCAGGTGGCCCGCGTCATCGAGAACCGCTTGAATGATTCGGGCCAGGTGAATGGCAGGCTCCAGATGGATTCGACCGTGCTGTATGGCGTGGGCAAGTCCGGCGGCGTGCCCAGCCGCGAGGACCTTGCGCACGACAACCCGTACAACACCTACCTCCACGCGGGCCTTCCGCCCACCGCGATCTCCAACCCGTCCATCGAGGTCATCGAGGCCTCGGCGAACCCGCCGGCGGGGGATTGGCTCTACTTCGTGACCGTCAACCTGGATACGGGCGAGACGAAGTTCGCCTCCAGCCTCGATGAGCACAACGCCAATGTCGAAGAGCTCCGCCAGTGGGTGTCCGATCACCCGGATGCCGCCCAGTCCGAGAGCGACAATTGATCGGGGTAATCGGGCTCGACCCGGCACCGTTTCGGCTTGCCGGTGAGGTGGCCGAGCTCGGCGCCGTCAACCTCGACTTTCCCGGCGCCGGCTTCGCCTTCGAGATCGACGCCGCCCCTGACTTGAGGGAGGAGTGCGACGTCGTGGACGGACTCGCGTCCCGCGTGGGCGCGATCGACACGCTCGCCTTCCAGCCGATGGGTGCCTCCCGGATGGCGGTGGGCTTCGCCGCGCTGCCGGGCGCGCTCGGGCGGACGCTCGATGCCCATCTCGGAGTGCATTCCGGCGGCGGCACGCGCCGGGCAGTCATCGTGGGCTCGGGCGCGGCGGCGGCATGCTCGGTGGCGGCCCTCGTCCAGCACCGCTACCAGGTCCTCATCGCGGCGGATGCCCCTGGAGTGGCAGTGAGCGCCGCGCACAAGATGAACGTCGACGTCGAGCTCGTGCGGCCCGCAGCGCTTGCGGACGAGATCGACCTGCTGGTCCAGACAGTGGCTGAGCGGCCCGAGGTGGCTCCGCGCGTGGTGGTGGACCTGGCCGGTGTGTGGGCGGAAGCAGACTGCCGGGTGATCGGTGCAGCGGAGGTCACAGCGCGCCAGCGACAGGACCAAATCCGGGTGCTGACGGGCAAGAACGTTGAGCAGGCCGAGATCCTCGCCCTGTAATCAAGGGCGGGATACCAGCGGCGCCGGGCCTGTGGAGAACTTCGCGGCTGAAGTGCGCGAATCGCTAGCCTGAGGGCATGCATCCGCTCCTTTACGATTCCATGACGAACCGCCAGGCCGCGCTCGTGGTGGTGGCGAGCGCGCTCGCCTCCGCCTGGACGGCAGGGCTTGCCTGGGCCTGGCAGGGGCAGTGGTGGCTGCCGGCCGTCTGCGCCGCGCTGTTCTACCCGCCGCTGGCCATCAACGCTGTGATCGACGCCCGTCACCACGTGTTGCTGAAGAACTGGACGCACCTGGCGGGCGCGATCGCCGTCCTAGCCTTCGTGGCGGCGGGAGCGCCGTGGCGGGGCCTGGCGGTCGGCGCGGCGGTGGCGGTGCCGATGTTCGCGGGGTCGGTCTTTTCGCGCGGGCGGCTCATGGGCATGGGGGACGCGCGGCTCATCGTGGCGCTCAGCCTGTTCAATTCGATCTGGAACCCGCTCGGCGCCTTGTACATGATCTGCGCCAGCTTCGTTCTGCACGTGCTCTACGTGCTCGCCCGCTCGCTGTTTGCTCGCGTGACGCTGCGCTCCCGCCACGCGCTCGGACCTTGGCTCGTGGCTGGGTCCTTCCTTACGTTTGCCATCGCGTGAGCGCCCCGGGCACCGGGCGGCGCAAGATGGCACAATAGGGGGCATGATTCGGTGGAGTACGGCAGGTGAGTCCCATGGCCCGGCACTGGTGGCCCTCTTCGAGGGTATGCCGGCGGGCGTGCGCGTGACCAGTGAGGACATCAAGCACGCGCTGTGGCGGCGACGGCTCGGCTACGGGCGTGGCAGCAGGCAGAAATTCGAGCAGGATGAGCTGACGATCCTGTCCGGGATCCGCCACGGCGAGGCGCTTGGCTCGCCCATCGCGCTTGAGATCGGCAACTCGGAGTGGCTCAAGTGGTCCACGGTGATGAGCGCCGACCCGGTCCCGCCTGAGGCCCTCCTTATCGACGCCGGTACGGGCGACGAACGGGAGGTCTCCCGGAACAAGCCGCTCACCCGGCCGCGCCCGGGGCACGCTGACCTCGTGGGGATGAACAAGTACGGCTTCGACTCGGCACGCCCCGTTCTCGAGCGGGCCTCGGCCCGCGAGACGGCGGCCCGGGTGGCGCTCGGCGAGCTGGCAAAGCAGCTGCTGCGCCAGGCGGCGGGCGTTGAGATCGTCTCTCATGTGGTGGAGGTCGGCTCCGTGCGCGGTTCGGACCTCACGCTCCCCACGCCGGAGGATACCGCCACGCTCGACGAGTGCGACGTGCGCCAGCTGGATCCCGAACTGGCCGCCGCCTTCCGTGCCGAGGTGGACGCGGCGAAGAAGGACGCGGACACGCTGGGCGGCGTCGTCGAAGTGGTGGGCTGGGGCGTGCCTCAAGGGCTGGGCACGCACGTGCGCGGGCAGGATCGCCTGGACGCGCGGCTGGCCGGCGCGCTCATGTCGATCCAGGCGGTGAAGGGCGTGGAGATCGGCGACGGCTTTGAGACGGCCCGCCGGCGCGGGTCGGCCGCGCATGACGAGATTGTCCGCGAGGCCGGGCACCTGGCACGGCTGACAAACCGGGCCGGCGGCATTGAGGGCGGCATGTCGAACGGCGAGCCGATCGTGGCCCGCGTGGCCTACAAGCCGATCTCGACAGTGCCGCGCGCGCTGCGCACGATCGACACCGCCACGGGCGAGGCGGCCACGGCCCTCCACCAGCGCTCCGACACCACGGCCGTGGTGCCCGGGGCCGTGATTGCGGAGGCGATGGTGGCGCTCGTGTTCGCCGAGGCGCTCGTGGAGAAGTTCGGCGGGGACTCGCTGGCCGAGATCCGGCGCAACCTGGATTCGTGGTGGACCTCGATCGACGAGGTTCGAAGGTAATGGGACCTCGCGCGATCTTCATCGGGATGCCCGGGGCGGGCAAGTCGACTGTAGGCAGGCGGGTCGCCGCCGCGCTCGGCCTCGAATTTCGCGATTCGGACGAGCTCATCGCCGAGCGCACCGGTCGCTCCGTGCCCTCGATCTTTGAGTCCGAGGGGGAGGCCGCGTTCCGCGAGATCGAGGCCGACGCGATTGAGTGGGCCAGCCACGAGTTCGAGGGCATCCTCGCGCTCGGCGGCGGGGCCGTGCTCCACGAGCGTACGCGCCGCTTGCTGGCCGACCAGCACGTCGTCCTCATCGAGGCCACCGACGAGGAGCTGACCCGGCGGGTGAGCCGTTCGCGGACCGTGCGCCCGCTGCTGCGCAAGGATCCGGCGGGCCAGATCAAGAACCTGCGCCGCCATCGCTCGACGCTCTACCATAGCGTCGCCAATTACGTTGTTTTGTCTGACGCGCGCCCGGTGGCCCGCGTCGTTGATGAGGTGGTGAATTACTTGGAGGCTCCCCACAGGCGCATTGCTGTTGCGGGTCAGGACTACGAGGTGGTGATCGGGCACGCGCTCGCCTCGGACGTGGTCAAGCTTGCGACCACGAAGTCGCGGGCGCTGGTCGTTTACGGCGAGGACGTGTCGCGGTATGCCGAGCCGATCATTACCGAGCTGACGATCTCCGACATCCCGTCCTCGGCTTTCATCATTCCGCGGGGCGAGGAGGCGAAGACGGCCGAGGTCCTCGAGCGCGGCTGGCACGCCGCCGGGGATGCCCACCTTGGGCGCGACGGCGTGGTCATCGCGGTGGGCGGGGGAGCGACCACCGACCTGGGAGGCTTCCTCGCCGCCACGTGGCTGCGGGGCGTGGCCGTCATCCAGGTGCCCACCACGCTGCTGGGCATGGTGGACGCCGCCGTGGGCGGCAAGACGGGTATCAACTCCGCCCACGGCAAGAACCTGGTGGGCGCGTTCCACCCGCCGCTCGGCGTCTTTTGCGATGTTGATACGCTCGCCACGCTCGACGCCGCTGAACTGCGCGCTGGCATGGGTGAGGTGGCCAAGTGTGGCATGATCGCCGACACCGAGATCCTCAGCATTATTGAGGCCGGCGACGCCGAGGCGAAGCGTTTCGAGCTCATCGCCCGCAGTGTCCAGGTCAAGGCCGACATCGTCTCGGACGACCTGCGCGAGTCCGGCCAGCGCGAGTTCCTTAACTACGGCCACACGCTGGCCCACGCGATCGAGGCCTCCTCCGATTACCGGGTGCGTCACGGCGAGGCGGTGGCAATCGGTTGCGTGTTTGCCGCAGCCCTTGCCGAGGCCGCCGGGGTGGGGCCCGCGGGCCTGGCCGAGCATCACCGCAAGATCCTCGCCGCACTCGAGTTGCCCACCACGTACGCGGGCGCGAGCCGCGAGGAGTTGCTCGCGATAATGTCCTCGGACAAGAAGGTGCGCGGCGGCCAGCTCCGCTTCGTCGTCCTGCGCGAACTTGGCGTGCCCGAGATCCTCACCCCCACGCCCGAGCAGCTGGATGTCGCCTTTGCGGAGGTGGGCCTGTGAGTGCGATCTTCCTCATCGGTGCCCCGGGCACGGGCAAGTCCGCCGTCGTGGGCGAGCTCGCCAAGCTCGGCTTCACGGCCGCCGACGTCGACGCCGCGGTCGCGGCCGCGCACGGCTACTCGCTCGAGGACTTCTACGTACTGCTCGCCCCGGAGCAGCGCAAGGTGCTCGTTGCCGAGGCGCTGTCCGACTTCCTTGACGACGTCGACTCCGACCCGGCCGGCCGCTGGGCGCTGGCTATCCCCTCGGACGCGCTGGGGGACTCGCTGGATGACCCCGAGCACGTGCCTGTCCGCGAGCGCCTGCGTGTGGGCACGGTGGTCAAGCTGACGGCCGACCTGTCCACGCTCGTCACTCGCAACGGGCTCATCGGCCAGCGCTCGGCCACTCTGGTCATGCCGCGCAAGGAGTTCCGGCTTATGCTGGGCGCTCGGGACGAGGTCTACGATGCCGTCGCGGACCGCATATATGATACAACACGGCGAGATGTGGCCGAGCTGGCGAAGGAGCTCGTAGGGCTGGTTTAGCAGTGCTTCGCTTAGGTTTACCTACACTAGGGCCGCCTTACCTTCGTTGTTACTGGAGTCGTTCCAGAATACGATAGGGGTATGGCCAAGAAGTTTGTCTCCCAGTATCCGCTCGTGGCAGTCATCGCCGTGGTCGCGGCTGTCGGCGTTGTGCTCACCGCGATGGGCAACGAGCCTGCCGCCAAGGTGATCGTCTCCGCGGTGGCGCTCCTCATCGCCGCTCTGCAGTTCAAGGGCATGATCGACACCCTGAGGGAGCACAGCTTTGGCATCGACATCCTCGCGGTCACGGCGATCGTCTCCACCGTGGCGGTGGGCGAGTACTGGGCCGCGCTCGTCGTGTGCCTCATGCTCACCGGCGGCGAGGCGCTCGAGGACTATGCCGAGGGCCGGGCGAGCGCGGAGCTGACGGCCCTGCTCGAAGGCGCGCCGACCGTGGCCTACCGCAAGGCGGACGGCGGGATCGAACAGATCGACGTCGATGAGGTGGCGGTGGGCGACGAGCTGGTGGTCCGCCCGCACGAGGCGGTGCCGGTGGACGCCGTGCTCCTGTCGGAGTCGGCGCTGCTGGATGAGAGTCAGCTGACGGGCGAGTCCATGCCGGTCAGACGCCGCGCGGGTGACACGCTGCTCGCGGGCTCCATGAACGACGCAGACGCGATCGAGGTCCGGGCCCGAGCTGTCGCGGCCGATTCCCAGTACCAGCGCATCGTCTCGCTCGTTACCGAGGCGCGCGAGTCCAAGGCGCCGTTCGTGCGGCTGGCCGACCGAGTGGCCCTTCCCTTCACCATCATCGCCTTCATCATCGCGGGGGCTGCGTGGGCGGCCACGGGCTACCCGATGCGTTTTGCCCAGGTGCTCGTGGTGGCCACCCCGTGCCCGCTCATCATTGCGGCGCCGGTGGCCTTCATGGCCGGCATGTCACGCGCGGCCCGCGGCGGCATGATCATCAAGAACGCCGGCACGATCGAGCAGATTGCCAAGGTCTCCTCTGTCGCCTTCGACAAGACCGGCACACTGACCAAGGGTGAGCCGGAGATCACGAACGTGGTGAGCGAGGATCCCGAACGCATGCTCCGCCTCGCCGCGAGCGCCGAGTTCTACTCCTCCCACCCGCTCGCGCAGGCGATCGTGGCGGCCGCGGATGACGTGGCCGAGCCCGAGCAGGCGCGCGACGTCCCCGCCCAGGGCGTCATTGCCCAGGTCGAGGGGCGCCAGGTCAAGGTGGGCAAGTACGGTTTCGTCATGGACACCGACGCGTCCGCGCCGGTCGAGGTCCGCCCCGGATTTACGGCGATCTTCGTCTCCGTCGACGGCGGCCTGGCCGGTCACGTCGAGCTGTCCGACCCGATCCGACCCGAGACTCCGGGCGCGCTCGAGGCGATCGGCGCCATGGGCGTGCAGCGCACGGTCATGCTGACCGGGGACGCGGAGGACACAGCCCGGCGCGTAGCGGGCGAGCTCGCCATCGACGACGTACGGGCCGGCCTCCTGCCCGAAGACAAGGTCCGCGCGGTGACCGAAATGGGCCCCAAGCCCGTGCTCATGGTGGGCGACGGCGTCAACGACGCCCCCGTGCTCGCGGCGGCGGACGTGGGCGTGGCGATGGGCGCGCGCGGATCGGCGGCCGCGGTGGAGAGCGCCGACGTCGTCATCATGCTCGACGACCTCTCGCGGCTCGCCCGCCTCCTCCTGGTTGGTAAGCGCACGATGCGGGTGGCCTGGCAGGCCATCGCGATTGGTGTGGCCTTCTCCGTGGTCCTCATGCTTATCGGCGCCACCGGTGTCATGCCCGCCTTCGTGGGCGCCTGGATGCAGGAGCTCGTGGACCTGGCCTGCATCCTGTGGGCACTGCTGGCCGCGCGCCCGTCGCGGGCGGAACGCAAGCTAAACGGGTGCGAGTCGGCGGGCGTCGTCGTCGAGAAAAAACGGGAGGCCGCTCACGGCGCCAGACGGCCCGCCCCGGTAGCATAGCGCGCAATGCCACACGATACGGGTGCGGAAATGCGGGGCATGCACGCTAAACTTGTGTCGAGATACGGCCAAACAAAGATTGGATAAACGTGGCAACGACGAACGACCTCAAGAATGGCATGGTCCTGAAGATCGACAACCAGCTGTGGCAGGTGGTGGAGTTCCAGCACGTCAAGCCGGGCAAGGGCCCCGCCTTCGTGCGCACCAAGCTACGCAACGTCCTGTCGGGTAAGAATGTCGACAAGACGATGAACGCCGGGGTCAAGGTCGAAACGGCCACGGTTGACCGCCGCGACATGCAATACCTGTACAACGACGGGGAAGACTTCATCTTCATGGATCTCGAGACCTACGAGCAGCTGCCCGTGTCGGCGGCCGTGGTGGGGGACGCCAAGAACTACATGCTCGAGAACCAGAACGTCATCATCGCGATGCACGACGGCCAGGTCCTCTTCATCGAGCTGCCCTCCTCGGTGGTCCTCGAGATCACGTTCACCGAGCCGGGCCTGCAGGGCGACCGCTCGAACGCGGGCACCAAGCCGGCCACCCTCGAGACGGGCTACGAGATCCAGGTGCCGCTCTTCATCGAGCAGGGCACCAAGGTCAAGGTTGATACCCGCACCGGCGAGTACCTGAACCGCGCCTAATGGACAACAACTCTCGCCCCAATCCCAAGCGGAAGGGTAGGTCCCTTCAGCGGCAGATGGCACTCGACGTGCTGTTTGAGTCCGATCTTCGCGGCACGGACCTGCGCGCGCTCCTCGAGGAGCGCCGGGTCGTGTCCACCCACATGGTCCCCATCGGGGACTACGGGGTCACGATCGTCTCCACGTACGCCGATAACGCCGCCGACGTCGATTCGATGATCGAGGCGGCATCACCGAAGTGGTCGATCGAGCGCATGTCGATCGTGGATCGCTGTCTGCTCCGCGTGGGGGCCACCGAGCTCATGTTCTTAGGGGTGGACCTGCCCGTGGTGGCCTCCGAGGTCAAGTCTCTGGCCCGGGACATCTCCACGGATCGGGCGGTCCCGTTCCTCATGGGCGTGATCAATAGGATTGGCGAGATCCGCGCCGGTGAAACCGCCGGCTTGAATGACGACATCGAACAGTTGCCGGTCACGGGACATCATCCCGAACCGTAAAGGCGTTAGGACGCCGGTCATGTGGCCGGCGTCCTTTTTTATGAATGGAGGATGCATGAGCACGGCGAGGATCATCTTCGAAGATGGGACGGAGGCGCGCGGACTGGCCTACGGCGCGCGTGGGACGGTGAGTGGGCGCGTGGTCGTCTGTTCCTCGGCCACGGGCTACGAGCAGGCACTGCGTGACAGTGCGGGAGCGATCGTGCTGGTCACCACCCCGCACGTGGGCAACACGGGCCTGATGGGGGAGGGGCCGCTCACGGCGGCCGGACTCATCGCGCGAGATCCCGTCCCGCGCTCGTCGTCCGCCTTCGCGGTGGCCGAGCTGGAGGAGCGGCTGCGCGCGGACGGCGTCGTCGGCATCCGTGAGGTCGACACCCGGGCCATCATGCGCCGCGTCCGCGGCGGCACCACCACGCTCACCATCGTTTCAGAGGAGAACTAATGCCACGTCGCACCGACATCGAATCGATCCTCGTCATCGGCTCGGGCCCGATCGTCATCGGCCAGGCCTGCGAGTTTGACTACTCGGGCACGCAGGCCTGCCGCGTGCTTAAGGACGAGGGCTACCGGGTGGTGCTAGTCAACTCCAACCCGGCCACCATCATGACCGACCCGGACATGGCGGATGCCACCTACGTCGAGCCGATCACGCCCGATGTGGTGGCCCAGATCATCGCCAAGGAACGTCCCGATGCCGTGCTCGCCACCCTCGGCGGGCAGACAGCGCTCAACACCGCGATGGCGCTGGCTGACGACGGCACGTTTGCCAAGTACGGCGTGGAGTTCCTGGGCGCAGACGCGGACGCGATCCGCAAGGGCGAGGACCGCCAGGCCTTCAAGGACGTGGTGGAAGCCTGCGGCGGGGAGAGCGCCCGGTCCTATATCGCCCACACCCTCGAGGAGTGCCACGAGGCGGCCGAGAAGCTGGGCTACCCGCTCGTCGTCCGGCCGTCCTTCACCATGGGCGGGCTCGGGTCTGGCTTGGCCCACAACCAGACCGAGCTCGACCGGATCGTGGGCGGCGGCCTGCGCTATTCAGCCACCGCCGAGGTGCTGCTTGAGGAGTCGATCCTGGGCTGGAAGGAGATCGAGCTCGAGGTTATCCGCGATGCCAACGACGTGGCGATTCTCGTGTGCTCGATCGAGAACTTCGACCCGGTGGGTGTTCACACCGGCGACTCGATCACCATGGCCCCGGCGCTCACGTTGACCGACGCCGAGTACCAGGCGGTGCGCGAACTCGGCATGTCGATCATCCGCGAGGTGGGCCTGGCGGCCGGAGGCTGTAACATCCAGGTGGCGATCGAGCCGGACACCGGGCGCATGGTGGTCATTGAGATGAATCCGCGCGTCTCGCGCTCCTCGGCGCTGGCCTCCAAGGCAACTGGCGTGCCGATCGCGAAGATCACCACGAAGCTTGCGGTGGGCTATACGCTTGATGAGATCACGAACGACATGACCGGCGAACCGCTCTCGGCTGGCGACCCGGCGGTGGACTACGTGGTGGCCAAGGTGCCGCGCTTCGCATTCGAAAAATTCCCGGCGGCGGACGACACACTGACCACCACGATGAAGTCGGTGGGCGAGGCGATGGCGCTCGGGCGAAACTTCACTGAGGCGCTGCAAAAGGCGATGCGCTCGATCGACAAGAAGGGCGCCGTCTTCCACTGGGAGGGCGAGGTAGACGTGCCCGCGCTCCTTGAGGCGATTAAGCGCCCCACCCAGGACCGCATCATCCAGATCCAACAGGCGCTGCGCGGCGGGGCGAGCGTGGAGCAGATCAACGAGGCCACGGCGATCGACCCGCTCTTCCTCGACCAGATCGTGCTCATCAACGACGTCGCCCGCGAGATCACGCAGGCCGAGGCCCTCACCGCCGATGTCCTGACGAAGGCCAAGCGGCACGGTTTTTCTGACCAGCAGATCGGGGCGATCCGCGGGATCTCAGAGGCGACCGTTCGCGAAGTGCGCTGGGCCTACAACCTTCACCCGGTGTACAAGATGGTGGACACGTGCGCGGGTACGGCCGAGGCGTCGACCCCGTACATGTACTCCACTTACGAGCAGGAGTGCGAGGTCATGCCGCGCGAGAGGCCGGCCGTTATGATCCTGGGCTCGGGGCCGAACCGGATCGGCCAGGGCCTGGAGTTCGACTACTCGTGCGTGCAGGCTACGTTTGCGCTCAAGGATTACGAGACGATCATCGTCAACTGCAACCCGGAGACCGTCTCCACCGACTACGACATCTCCGATCGCCTCTACTTCGAGCCGCTCACCCTGGAGGATGTGCTCGAGGCCTACCACGCAGAGCTCAAGGCAGGCCCCATCGCCGGCGTCATCGTGCAGCTCGGTGGGCAGACCCCGCTGTCGCTGGCGCAGGACCTCAAAGCCGCGGGCCTACCGATCGTCGGCACCACGCCCGACGCGATCGACATGGCCGAGGACCGCAAGCTGTTCGGCACGGTGCTCGAATCGGGTGGCCTGCAGGCACCCGAGTACGGCACGGCGATGTCGGACCAGCAGGCGGTGGAGGTCGCCGAGGCGGTGGGCTTCCCGGTGCTCGTGCGCCCCTCCTACGTACTGGGCGGGCGCGGCATGCAGATCGTGTACTCACGCGAGGAACTGGACGAATACCTGGCCAGGCACGAGTCGGAGAAGACCGACGCTTCGCGCGCGTCCTCCCCGCTCCTTATCGACCGATTCCTCGACGACGCCACCGAGATCGACGTCGACGCCCTCTATGACGGCGACGAGCTTTTCCTCGGCGGGATCATGCAGCACATCGAGGAGGCCGGCATCCACTCCGGAGACTCGGCCTGCGTGCTGCCCACCCTCACCCTGTCCCAGGCGATGATTGACCGGATCTTCGCGGCCACGGAGGCGATTGCCCGCGGGGTCGGCGTGGTGGGCCTGGTCAACATTCAGTTTGCCATCCAGTCCGGGGTGCTCTACGTCATCGAGGCCAACCCGCGCGCCTCGCGCACGGTTCCCTTCGTCTCGAAGGCCACCGGCGTAGCGCTTGCGCCCGCGGCAACCCGTGTCATGATGGGCGAGAAAATCGCCGACCTCAAGACCGAGGGTGCGCTTCCCGACGTCGACGCCCGCGTTCTCGACCTGGTCAGCCCGATCTCGGTCAAGGAGGCCGTGCTGCCGTTCAAGCGCTTCATGACGAAGGAGGGCACGGTGGTCGACACGGTGCTCGGGCCCGAGATGCGCTCGACGGGCGAGGTCATGGGCATCGCCTCGACCTTCCCGGCGGCCTTCGCCAAGTCCCAGAGCGCGGCCTACGGCGGGCTTCCCACCGAGGGCGGGGTGTTCGTGTCGGTGTCGAACAGGGACAAGGCCACGATGATCTTCCCCGTCCTCCAGTTGGTGGACATGGGCTTTACGATCTACGCCACCAAGGGCACGTCCCACGTTCTCGACCGCTATGGGATCCCCACCAAGCCGGTGGCCAAGCTGTCGGAGACGGGCGAGGTCAACGTCGTCGACCTCATTACCTCCGGCGCCATCGACATGGTGGTTAACACCCCCAACACGCAGGGGGCGCGTGCGGACGGCTATTCCATCCGTGCGGCGACCACGGCGGCGAACCTGCCGATCATGACCACGATCTCAGAATTCTCCGCGGCCGTGCAGGCGATCAAGAACATGCGCAGCCAGAATCTCGGGATCAGGTCCTTGCAGGAGCACCATGCGTCCAAATAGCGGACCCCACACGTGGCCGACATGTCCGATTTCCAACATATGGGCGGATGCGTGACGCGCTGACCTGCGGGAACGCAATTGTTATGAAACAGCTATGAAAAATACTGGAAAATCCGCCCAATTTAGCGCCATGAACGCTATATTGGCGGTAAACCAGCACACAGGGAGGCATCATGGCGTTACCACATCTCACGGCGGAAGAGCGTCAGGCGGCTCTTGAGAAGGCGGCTGTTGCGCGCAAGAGGCGCGCGGAAATCAAGGCGCAGCTCAAGAGCGGTGAGCGGAAGCTGTCCGAGGTACTTGAGCTCGCCAAGGAGGACGCCGTGCTTGCCAAGCTCAAGGTGACGTCCTTGCTGCAGTCGCTTCCTGGGGTGGGCCCGGCTAAGTGTGAGGCCGTGATGGAGGACGCGAAGATTTCGCCGTCACGCCGCCTGGGTGGCCTTGGCAAGCACCAGGCTCACCACCTGGTTGAACTCTTCGGCTAAGCGCCGCATGAAGCGCCCCGGGCTACTTGGGCCGCCGGGGCGCTTTCTGGCACCATAGGTATATGCAGGCATTCGTTCTTACTGGTCCCACCGCTGTTGGAAAAGGCACCGTGATCGCCGAGCTGCGCAAGGAGATGCCGGATCTGTGGTTTTCGATTTCGGCCACCACGCGCGCTCCGCGCCCTGGCGAGGTTGACGGCGTCAACTATTTCTTCGTTACTCACGAGGAGTTTGACCGCCTCGTGGCCGAAGGGCAGATGCTCGAGTGGGCGGTGGTCCACGGGCTGAACAAGTACGGCACACCACGAGGGCCGGTCGATGAGGCACTCGCGCAGGGGCGCACGGTCCTCCTTGAGGTCGATCTGGCGGGCGCCCGGCAGATCCGTGAATCAATGCCGGAGGCCGCCCAGATTTTCCTGGCCCCGCCGTCGTGGGAGGAGCTCGAGGCGCGGCTGCGTGGCCGTGGCACGGAGAGCGCGGAGGAACAGCGTCGTCGGCTCGAGACGGCGAAGGTCGAGCTGGCCGCGGAGGGCGAGTTCGATGAGGTAGTCGTCAACATAACAGTGGCACAGGCCACCGAGGACATACTTAAGATTATGGCGGAAGGCCGCTAGAATATAAGGCCGATGCCTTGTTTCAAGGCGCCAATTCGTGGAGAGGCAAACATGTTCGGAACCACCCCCCATCCCGAGGGCATCACGTCGCCGGCGATTGACGACCTGCTGGAGAAGGTTGATTCGAAGTACACGCTGGTGGTCTACAGCGCCGCGCGTGCTCGCCAGATCAACTCCTACCGTCAGGAGATGAAGTCGGGCGATCAGAACATCACCAACATCGGCCCGCTCGTTCCCGCTCTTCCTGAAGACAAGCCGCTGTCGGTGGCGCTGCAGGAAATCGATCAGGATAAGCTCTCGCTGACCGTTGAGAACTAACGCCTCGGGAGCCTCCCTGCTGGGAGGCTCTTTTGTATCCGCCCCGCGCGTGCTGATCGGGGTGTGCGGCGGCATTGCCGCGTACAAGGTCGCTGTTGTGGTGCGGCGCCTGCGGGAGGCCGGTGTCGACGTCGTCGTTGTGCCCACGCCCGCGTCCCTCGATTTCGTGGGGGTCACCACCTGGGAGGCCCTGTCTGGCAATCCGGTTCATGTCTATACACCCGAGGGTGCGGAGCGCGTGGTGCACGTGGCCACCGGCCAGCAGGCGGACCTGGTGCTCATCGCGCCCGGCACCGCGAACACGATGGCAAAGATCGCGGCCGGCATCGCCGATAATCTGCTCAATGCCTCCGTGCTCGTAGCCACCTGCCCGGTGATGATCGCCCCGGCGATGCACACCGAGATGTGGAACAACGCGGCCACCCAGGCGAACGTTAAGACGCTCGCCGAGCGCGGGGTGGAGTTCATCGGCCCGGCATCCGGCCGCCTCACCGGCGCTGATTCGGGCGTGGGGCGCATGGTCGAGCCCGAGGAGATTGCGGGCGCCGTCCTCACACGCCTCGGCCTGAACGACTGTCGTGGCGCAGGCGAGCTGGAGGGCACCTCGCTTGTCATTTCCGCTGGCGGGACCCGCGAGCCGATCGATCCGGTGCGCTTCATCGGCAACCACTCCACGGGCCGGATGGGAATCGAGCTGGCGAACCAGGCCGCATGGCGCGGGGCCTCCGTGTCGCTGGTGGCCGCCAACATCGAGTCCGCGATGCTGGCGCAGGTCGATTCGCGCGTCGTCATCGTGCCCGTGAGCAGTGCGCTCGAGCTGTCCGAGGCGATGAAAGCCCGCGCGGATGCCGACGTCCTCATCATGGCCGCAGCCGTGGCTGATTATCGTGTCGCCGAACGTAGCGCGACCAAGATTAAGCACGGGGACTCAGTCGAGCTGAGCCTCATTGCTAATCCCGATATTCTTGCGGGCCTTGTCCGCAACCGCCGCCCGAACCAGATCATCGTAGGCTTTGCCGCGGAGACGGGTGACGACACCAACGATTACCTGGAGTTCGGCCGCCAAAAAGCGCGCAAGAAGGGCGCCGACCTCCTTGTCATCAACCGTGTGGGAGAGCGCGCCGGTTTTGGCGACGTCGACACGGCCGTGACTATCGTTGACGCCAGCGGAGCAACCGTTGGCGAAGCTGCCGGCACCAAGCGAGAGGTGGCCGCAGCGATCATGTCCACCATCCCCTCAAGGAAGAATCTGTGACGAAGCTCTTTTCATCTGAATCTGTGACCGAAGGCCACCCGGATAAGGTTTGCGACCGCATCTCTGACACCATCCTCGACGCCCTGCTTGCCAATGATCCCTCGGCGCGCGCGGCCGTGGAGACCGTGGTGACCACGGGACTGGTCGCGGTCGTTGGCGAGGTGACGACCAACGGTTACGTCGACATCCCGGCGCTCGTGCGCAACGCGATCCGCGACATCGGCTACACCTCCTCCGAGATTGGGTTTGACGCCGATTCGTGCGGCGTGCTCGTCTCCATTGACCAGCAGTCGGCGGACATCGCCGGCGGCGTGGATGCCTCGCTCGAGGCGCGCACGGACGCGGGCGCGGACCCGCTCGATCAGCAGGGCGCCGGCGACCAGGGCCTCATGTTCGGCTACGCAACGAATGAGACCGAGTCCTTCATGCCGCTGCCGATCCACCTGTCCCACCGCCTGGCCCAGCGCCTGACGGAGGTGCGCAAGCGCGGCATCGTGCCGGGCCTGCGCCCGGACGGCAAGACCCAGGTGACGGTCGATTACGACGGCGATCGCCCGGTTCGCGTCCGCACGGTGGTCGTCTCCACCCAGCATGATGCGGACGTGAGCCAGGAGTGGCTCTCGCGCGCGATCCAGGAGCACGTGGTGCTACCGGTGCTCGAGGCCGAGGCGGGCGTGGACACCTCCGAGGTGGAGGTGCTGGTTAACCCGTCGGGCCGCTTCGTTATCGGCGGCCCGCAGGGAGACGCGGGCGTGACGGGCCGCAAGATCATCGTTGACACCTATGGCGGCATGGCCCGCCACGGCGGTGGCGCTTTCTCGGGTAAGGACCCGTCGAAGGTGGATCGTTCGGCGGCCTACGCGGCGCGCTGGGTGGCGAAGAACGTGGTGTCGGCCGAGCTTGCCGACCGCTGCGAGGTGCAGATCGCCTACGCGATCGGCCGGGCCCGCCCGGTCTCGGTGCGCATCGATACGTTTGGCACAAACCACGTGGAGGAGAAGGCGATCGAGAAGGCGGTGTCGGCCGTGTTCGACCTGCGCCCGGCCGCGATCATTCGCGACCTCGATCTGCTGCGCCCGATCTATGCCGCCACCTCGGCCTACGGCCACTTCGGGCGAAACAACCCCGATTTCACGTGGGAGCGCACCGATCGTGTCGAGGAGCTGCGAGCAGCGATCTAAATTGTCGGAGGCTCATGATTCAATGAATTCATGACGAACGACGAGCTGTTTGGCCTCCCAGATTTTGGGCATCAGGAAGAGTTGCTCTCCCTGAGCCCTGTGGCACGCCGCGTCGGCGGGGTGGATCGCCCCGTAGCGCGCGTGCTACTCGACATGCCCCAGCCGCACATGGACCACCTCTTCGATTACGAGATCCCGGAGAAGATGGCGGCCGTGGAAGAAGGCGCTCGCGTGGTGGTCAATGTGGGCCAGCGCAAGGTGGACGGGTTCGTTGTCGGGCGTAGCGAGGTGACACAGGTGGCCTCGCTACGCCCGCTTGCCCGTGTGGTTTCCCCGATGCGGGTTCTCACCCCGGAGGTGCTCGAGCTCGCTCGGGCGGTCGCCGCCCGGCAGGCGGCGCCGGTGGCGGACTGCCTGCGCCTGGCCATCCCGCAGCGCCACGCCCGTGCCGAACGGGAGTTTTTCGACGACCCGCCGTCGTTCGGGGCACCGAAGGTGCTCGATGACGCGCCGTGGTCGGCCTACATCGGCGGGCCGGAGTTCGCCACCGAGGTGCGAGCCGGATCTCACCCCAGTGCGGCGGTGCAGATGCGGGCCCGGGATCGGGTCCACCACCTTCTGCCGTTCCTCTTGAGCGCCGTGCGGGAGGCGGGAGAGTCGGTGCTCATCGTGGTGCCCACCCCCACGATTGCGCGCCAGCTTGCGGCGGATGTGGAGCGGTTGGTGGGGGAGACGCCCGCGCTCATGCTGTCTCAGGACGAGCACGCCACGCGATACCGCACGTTCCTGGCGGTGCTCACGGGCCGGGCCAGGATCGTGGTGGGCACGCGTGCGGCGGCGTGGGCGCCGCTGGAGAAGCTGGGCATGGTGGTGGTCGTGGACGATCACCACTCGGCGCTACGCGAAAGGCGCAGTCCCTACGTCCATGCCCGCGAGGTGCTGGCCCTTCGCGCCAAGCTCAGCGGTGCGTCCTTCGTGTCCTTCAACTTCGGCCCGTCCCCGGAGCTGGCCGCGATGGTGCAGCGAGGGCAGGTGAGGTGGATAACCCCGGCTCTGAGCGAACACCGGGGCGGGGTGCCGCAGATCATGGCGGCGCAGGATTTCCGCACCGAGGGAATTGACCTGGCCCGGATGCCTTCGTCGGTCTTCGCGGTCACGCGCGAGGGGCTGACGCGTGGGCCGGTGCTCTTCCTCGTGCCGGAGGCAGGTTACGTGCCGGTCACGGCGTGCAACAGGTGCCGGGAGCTTGCCACCTGCCCGGTGTGCGGGGGATGGCTGGCGATCAGTCATCCGGGCGCGCCCCTGCAGTGTTCGCGCTGCTCGCAGGTGGTGCGCCAGTTCCGGTGCGCCTCGTGCGGGGGCGGGCAGGTGCGCGCCGCGCGGATCGGATCGCAGCGCACGGCCCAAGAAGTCGGGCGGGCGTTCCGGGGCACCCCGGTCCACGTGGCGGGGGTTGGCCAGTCGGCCGGGCTTGACGGGTCGGCGCGCATCGTCGTCTCCACTCCCGGCGTGGTGCCGGACGTGGAGGGCGGGTATGCGGCCGCCGTCGTGCTTGACTCGGGCTACCTGTTACGCTCCAACCGCCTGGACGCGGAAGTCCATTTTCTGCGCATAATCGCCCACGCCGCCGCCCACACCCGGGCACGCAGTGAGGGCGGGAAGATGCTCGTGGTGGGGGACGTGCCCACGCCCCTGGTGGGAGCCCTTCACACGTGGGACATGGCGGGCTGGGCCGAGGGCGTGCTCAGTGAGCGCGGGCCGATCGCTCTGCCGCCCACGTCGTGCTGGGTGGAGGTGCGAGGGGATCACGCGGGTCTGCGTGACTTCCTCGGGCTGCTGCGTGCCGTGTCGGCGCAGGCGGAGGGCTCGCCTAGTTCCGGCGCGCCCAGGTCTGGTGGTGCGGACCTACCGGTGGATGCGCTGCTTGGCGGCGGCGCGCACGACGTCGTGCCCGGGATCGCGGTGCTTGGCCCGCAGGTGGCGGGCGATGGCCTGGTGGCCTACCTGCGCTTTCCCGAATCGGAACGCGCGGAGAAGACAGCGGCCGTGTATGCGGCCGTGCGGGAGGCCTCGGCGCGGCGGGTGGCGGGCGTGCGGGTGCGAGTGGACCCCGAACTGTAGGCCGGTGCTGGACAGGCGAGCCGGGGCGAACTGTGGAGGCGACGCCGAACAGGTGGGCCGGGGGCTGGACCGTGAGGGCAGGGCCGAACTGGCAGGGCGCGCTGAACTGTGAGGGCACGGCCAAAGCCCGTAAGATGGACGGGTGCGTATTATCTTTGCTGGAACCCCCGATACCTCGGTTCCCTCCCTTGAACGGCTGAACGAGGACCATGAGGTCCTCGCCGTGCTCACCCGCGCCCCGGCGCCGGTGGGCCGCAAGCGCGTGCTGACGAAGTCGGCCGTGCATGACCGCGCCGAGGAGCTGGGTCTGTCCGTCCTCACCCCGGCCACGCTCAAGGACGCCCAGGTGCAGGCGCAGATCGCGGAGCTGGACCCACAGGCCGTGGCCGTCGTCGCCTACGGCCTGCTTGTGCCTCAGGAGCTACTGGACGTGCCCGAGCACGGCTGGCTCAACCTTCACTTCTCGCTGCTGCCGCGCTGGCGGGGCGCGGCGCCCGTGCAGTACGCGATCGCGCACGGGGACCGCGTGACGGGGACGGCCGTGTTCCAGATCGAGGCCGGGCTGGATACCGGGCCGGTGTACGACGTGCGCGAGCACGCGATTGCCGATTCGGACACCGCCGAATCGCTGCTGGCCGTGCTCGCCGAATCGGGTGCGCGGCAGCTGTCCGAGGTCTTCACCGCCCTCGACTCCGGCGTCGCGAGTGCCAGCCCGCAGGAGGGCGAGGCGACGCTCGCGCCGCGGCTCACGTCGAAGGATGCCCGGATTGACTGGTCGGCGCCCGCGGAGGCGGTCTCCGCCCGCACCCGCGGATGGTGGCCGGCGCCCGGCGCGTGGTCGGAGATGGCCGGCACGCGCGTCAAGCTCGGCCCGGCGGCGGTGACCGACGTCGAGGGCCTGCGCCCCGGCCAGATCGGTACCGACGGGCTGGTCGGCACGGGTACGACGGCCGTGCGGCTGTCCCGCGTGGGGCCCGCGGGCAAGGCGTGGATGGAGGCCGCAGACTGGATTCGCGGTTTGCACGGGGAGTCGAGTTTTGAGGTGGCACGATGAGTGAACGCCCTGCGGGATGGCGGCCCGGCCGCCGGCAGAGCGACGCGGCCCGCACTGCCGTGTTCGAGGTCCTGATCGACGTGGAGACGAACGGGGCGTATGCCAACATCGCCCTGCCCAAAGCGATTCGGGCCGCGCGGCTGAACAAGCAGGACGCGGCCTTTGCCACCAACCTGTGCTACGGCACGCTACGTCTGCAGGGGCGGTGGGACGCGATTCTCGCCCACTGCATGGACCGCGAGCCCGAACCCGCCGTCAAGGTGTTGGCGCGCATGGGTGTCCACCAGCTCTTCGCCCTGCGCACCCCGCCCCACGCCGCGATTAACGAAACGGTCATGCTGGCCCGCCACCACGTGGGCACGGGCGCATCGGGCTTCGTCAACGCCGTGCTGCGCCGGGCGGGCGAACGCACGCTCAAAGAGTGGCAGGACCAGCTCAAGGCCGACCACGGCAAGGTCTCCTCGGTGGGCTTCCTCGCCGACTGGTTCTCTCACCCGCGATGGATCGTGCGCGCGCTGTCCGATGCGCTTGCGGCTCACGGCCGCCCAAAGCGCGACCTCATCTCGGTGCTCAAGGCTGACAACGAGCCGGCGGGAGTGGCCCTCGTGGCCCGCGACATCTCCATCAACGCCCTGCGCTCGGACATCGGGCGTGGCCACATGAGCTCCCAGCCAGGCCACCTCGTGGACTCGGCGCTCATCCTCGAAGGCGGCGACCCCGGGCGGGTCTTTGCCGTGCGTGACGGGATCGCCGGCGTGCAGGATGAGGGCTCGCAGCTCGTGACCCGCACGTTCGCCGCGGCCCCGGTCGACGGCGAGGACGCCGCGTGGCTCGACATGTGCGCCGGACCGGGCGGGAAGACGGCCACGCTCGTGGCGCTAAACCCGTCCGTTACCGTCTTCGCCAACGAGCTCCACGAGCACCGGCTCGACCTCGTCGCCGAGAACGTAGCCCCCTGGGCCAACCGGGTTCAGCTCCGGCTGGGGGATGGCACCGACATCGGCACCGAGCAGCCTGGCCAGTTTGATCGGGTCCTCATCGACGCCCCCTGCACGGGCATCGGCGCTCTCAGGCGTCGTCCGGAGGCCCGCTGGGCGAAGGAGGCGGGCGACGCGCTTGACCTCGTGCGCCTGCAGCTGTCCCTCCTCGAGTCTGGTTGGGAGGCCGTGCGACCGGGCGGCGTCGTCGGCTACTCCACGTGCTCGCCGTACCTGCCCGAGACCACCGGGGTGGTCGAAACCTTCCTGGCCGGCCGCGACGACGTCGAGGTGCTCGACACCCGCGAGCTCGCCTCTGCTCAGGCGAAGTTCCCGATCGTGGGGGAGGGCCCCTACCTTCAGCTGTGGCCTGACCTGCACGCCTCAGACGCCATGTTTCTTGCACTCTTGCGCAAGCGGGCACACTAGGCGCCGGCTAGAATTGGCCTATGAGAATCTCCCCTTCCATCCTCAATTGCGATTTTTCTGACCTGCGCGGCGAGCTGGCCAAGATCAGCAACGCCGACTGGGCGCACGTGGACATCATGGACAACCACTTCGTGCCGAACTTGACGATGGGCGTGCCAATCGTGGAGTCGATCGTGGGGGTGACGCCGATTCCGGTGGACACCCACCTCATGATCGAAGATCCGGACCGCTGGGCGCCCGCGTTTGCGGAGGCCGGGGCGAAGTCGGTGACCTTCCACGCGGAGGCGGCGGCCGCCCCGCTGCGCCTGGCACGTGAGTTGCGGGCGATGGGCGCGCGCGCGGGCCTAGGCCTTAAGCCCGCCACGCCGATCGAGCCCTACCTTGACATCCTCGATGAGTTCGACATGATCCTCATCATGACTGTCGAACCCGGATTTGGTGGCCAGTCTTTCATCGAGTCGATGATGCCGAAGGTGGCCCGCACCCGCGAGGCGGTCAACAAGTCGGGCCTAGACGTGTGGATTCAGGTGGACGGCGGTATCTCGCGCAAGACGATCGAGATCGCGGCCGAGGCCGGTGCGGACACCTTCGTGGCAGGTTCGGCAGTCTACAAGTCGGAGGACGCCTACGCCGAGGTCGAGGCCCTGCGCGAGTTGGCGATGCGTCACACACATTCGCATTAAAGCGCCTATACTGGGCACATGCACATGCTCCGGGGTCAGTGAAAATCTGAACCGGCGGTGAAAGTCCGCGACCCGGCCAGTTTGGGCCGGTTGATGGGGTGGAATTCCCCAACCGACGGTAATAGTCCGGATGGGAGGAGCAATGAGGCGGCGCATGCCGCCTGCACGCGTACGCGCGTGCGTCCTTCCCGGCGCGTGCATGGGAAGGGACGAATGAAGCGGATGACATGGGCGGCGCCGATCACGGTCGGCGTCGTCGCGTTGCTTGTCTGGATCGCCGTGACCGAAACGGGCGTGGTCGGGCAGTGGATCCTGCCGAGCCCGCGTAAGGTCGGGGCGCGACTCGTCAGTGGGCTCGAGCAGGGCTACCTGGTGGATGCCACGGTCCAGACTCTGTATGAGGCACTGCTTGGGTGCTTTTTCGCGGCGCTGATCGGCATCCCGCTTGGCTTTGCTATCGCCCACTGGCGGACGTTGGCGGCCTCGGTTCAACCCTATTTGGCGGCCTCTCAGGCGATTCCTGCGGTGGCCATCGCTCCCATGCTCGTGATCTGGGTGGGTTACGGAACGGCTCCCATTGTTGTGCTGTGTACGATCATGGTCGTCTTCCCCATCGTCATTAACACCACGGTGGGGGTGCGAAGTATCGATCCGGACATCATCGGGGCCGCGCGCCTCGATGGGGCCGGATCGTTTCGCTTGGTGGGGATGATCCAGCTTCCCCTGGCGGCGCCGAATATCCTGGCTGGTCTGCGCAACGGCTTCACCCTGTCGATCACGGGTGCGGTTGTTGGGGAGATGGTCATCGGCGGGCGCGACGGGCTGGGCATCGTCCTTGTCGGGGCGCAGGCGCTCAACGATATCTCGGGGATGTTCGCCGCGATTGTCATCTTGGCCGCGTGCGCGATCGTGATCTACGTTCTTTTACTCATCGCAGAGTCCAGGGCCAACTGGGCCGTGGAAGGAAGACAAGGTAGAAAATGAAGAAGGTACTTGCGCTGTTTGCACTCCTGGCGCTGACGGCGTGCTCGGGCCAGCCGGTCAACGGCCCCACAGCCGCCACGGCGGACAGCCAGGCCACGCAGGAGCAGGCCGATCCGGCCGCGCTGACGATCGGGCTGACCTACATCCCCGACGTCCAGTTCGCCCCCGTCTACGTGGCGCTCGAGAAGGGCTATTTCGCCGACGAGGGCCTGGATGTCACCATCCGCCACCACGGCGCGCAGGAGTCCCTGCTTGGCGCGTTGCAGTCGGGCGAGGAGGACGTGGTTTTCGCCGGAGGCGACGAGATGATGCAGGCGCGAAGCACCGGGGTCGACGTCGTGAACTGGGCGACCATGTACCAGCGCTACCCGGTGGTCCTCATCGCAAAGACCGATTCGGGGATCACATCGCCCGCGGACCTCGCGGGCAAGTCGGTGGGCCTGCCCGGCCCCTACGGGGAAAACTACTTCGGGCTACTTGCCATGCAGAAGGCGTACGGTCTAGACGACATGCAGGTGGACTATATCGGCTACACGCAGGCGGCGGCACTGAGCTCGGGCCAGGTGGATGCCATCATCGGTTTTACGAATAACGACGCCGTCTCCATGCGTCACGCCGGCATCGACGTGGTCGAGATGCCGCTGGTGGAGGGTGACCTGCCGCTGGTTGGGGTGGGACTCGGGTCGATCAACGTAGAGCCGGAGACGATGGCGAAGGTGCTGGCCGCGATGGAGCGAGCCACTGCGGACGCGGCGGCCGACATCGAGGGCACGCTCGACATCGTCACGGGCTACGTGCCAACGCTGGCGGAGCCGGACCAGCGTGAGCTGGCCGGCAAGGTGCTGGAGGCGACCCTCAAGCTCTACACCGGCGGGGAGTCATTCGGCGCGCAGGACGAGCAGGCGTGGGAGGCGATGTCGGCATTCCTCGAGGACAACGGCCTGCTCGAGCAGCCCGTGCCTGCTACCGAGGCCTACACGCTCGACGTTCTTAAGGCACGGACGAACTGAGCTGACTGGCCTGGGCGCGGCTACAATGGAGGCGTGAAAACGTTTGAAGAGCTCTTTGAGGAACTGTCAACGAAGGCCATCGAGCGCCCTGAGGGCTCGGGGTCGGTGAAGGAACTGGACGCCGGGATTCATTTCATCGGCAAGAAGATCATCGAGGAGGCCGGCGAGGTCTGGATCGCGGCCGAGTACCAGTCGGATGAAGAGCTGGCCGAGGAGGCCTCCCAGCTGCTCTACCATCTCCAGCTCATGCTCATTGCCCGTGGCCTGACCTTGGCCGACGTCTACCGTTACCTCTAGGAGAGTCATGCTTCGCATTGCCGTGCCCAACAAGGGTTCCCTGTCCGAGCCGGCCTCGCGCATGCTTGCCGAGGCCGGCTACCGTCAGCGCCGCGAGTCGCGAGAGCTCGTGCTCGTGGATGAGGACAACGACGTCGAGTTCTTCTACATCCGCCCACGCGACGTGGCGGTGTACGTAGGAGCCGGCACCGTCGACGTCGGCATCACGGGCCGCGACCTGCTGGTCGATTCGCAGGCGAACGCGATCGAGCACCGCGGGCTGGGTTTCGCGCGCGCCACGTTCCGCTTCGCCGCTCCCGGCGGGGAGCACATAACGATCGCGGATCTGGCCGGCAAGCGAATCGCCACGTCCTACGATTCGCTGGTGAGCAGTTACCTGGCCGATCGCGGCATCGAGGCCTCCGTGGTCCACTTGGACGGCGCGGTGGAGAGCTCGGTACGGCTCGGTATTGCGGACGCGATCGCGGACGTGGTCGAGACCGGCTCCACCCTGCGCGCGGCCGGTATGAGCGTGTTCGGCGATCCGCTGTTGCGCTCGGAGGCGATCCTTATCCGAAACGCCGACCAGGAGGTCGGTCACGACTTGGAGATTCTCGACGGGCGGCTCGAGGGCGTCATCATGGCGCGCAACTACGTCCTCATGGACTACGACATTCAGCGCGACCGCCTCGAGCGCGCCGTCATGCTCACGCCCGGCTACCAGTCGCCGACGGTCTCGCCGCTTCACGACGAGGACTGGGTGGCCGTGCGCGCGATGGTGGAGCGCAAGAAGATGAACGCGGTCATGGACGATCTTCACGACGTCGGGGCGCGCGGTATCCTCGTCACCCCGATTTTGACCTCGCGCATTTAGCGCCAGGTGCCTCGTTCTCACTCCCCGGTAGCTGCGCTGCCGGGGAGTAGTCGTGTAGCGTATTCGCCCGCGGCTGCTGCTGCGAGGAAGGACAGTCGGTCTTCTTCGTACGTGCGGCCCATGGTCCGCAGGGGAGCGGGCGGGGTGCGAAGCGCGGCATCGAGGTGCTCGGCGGGGTAGGGCACGAGCTCGAGGTGATCGCGCTTGAGAGCCGCTACCTGGGACGCAAGTCGGGCGGCGACGTCGTCGGGAAGAGTGACCGTGGGGACGACGACGGCGCAGGGCACGTGCACCACGTTGGTGAGCACGGTCAGCGAGTGGTGGGAGATGCCGATGTGACGCTCGCGCGGGTCGGCCTGGGAGGCGCGCAGGGCGGCGACCGGGCGGCCGCCGAGCACGTGGGCGGCGTTGAGCGCCTCGCCGATCGAGGTGCCGGAGAAACCCCAGCGGGTGTCGGTGCCGAGGTTGCCCGGGCCCTGGGTCACAACGGCGACGTCGGCCTGCCAGACGAGGCGGGCGGCGAGGAGGGCGGTGTGGATGTTGACGGCTTCGAGCTCGCCGCCGTAGGCCTGGCCGGCCGAGATCGTGCCAAGGATGTGGCCGGCCTCGCGCAGGGCATGGGCGGTCTGGGAGAACCAGGCGGGCAGGGCGCCGCCGTCGGTCATGACGTAGGCAATTCGCGCGTCGGGCCGGCCCGCGTGGATGCCGGCAATGATGGCAGGAAGGGCGGAGTGGAGGTCTGCGGCGATGACGGGCATGCCGTCGATTGAGTCGGCCTCGCGAAGTAACGCGTGGTAGGGCGATTCTTGCTCGTCCACGCCCAGCACCATGTACTGCATCGGCGTGTAGCGCGCCTTGACCACGTGGCCGGGCCCCGAGGGTGCCACGGGTAGGCGGCCGGGGACGGCGATAATCATGACGAAGCCGCCGGTGCCAAGCCCGCGGTCGTGGGCGGCGGTGGCCACGAGCACCTCGTCTCCCACCTGCGGATCGCCGACCTGCGGGAGGTAGGCCAAGGCCCGCACAAGCCTGCCGCCGGGTAGCCGTGCGTCAAACTCGGCGGCCTCACCCCACCTCTTGCGCTCTGCCACAATCGTTGCGTGCTGCCAGTTCATGCCTGCCACTTTAGTCGAGTAACCTAGTGGGTATGAAGAATGAGCGGACTGCGACCGAACGGCGATTCTCGCTGCTGGTCGCCCTTCGCCGGAGACAGCCGACGGCGCGCCAACTCCTCTCCAGCCCCGCCTACCGCGATC
The DNA here is from genome assembly GCF_001808405.1 of Trueperella sp. HMSC08B05. Classification (NCBI taxonomy): domain Bacteria; kingdom Bacillati; phylum Actinomycetota; class Actinomycetes; order Actinomycetales; family Actinomycetaceae; genus Trueperella; species Trueperella sp. HMSC08B05. Next base: position 142,653 of record NZ_KV793231.1, read on the forward strand.
TCGATGCGGCCCACGCCCAGCGCTACCTGGAGCGCGACTTGCAAGACCTGCGCGCATCCGGGTACCGGATCGACGTCGACGCCGATAACCGCTACATTTTGGTGGATCAGAACATCCTTGTGGACGGCACGGACGTGGAGATGAGCCTGCTGCGCTCGTTGCTCGGTTCGCGGGATGCCTCAGTGATGCTGGCCTCGGCGAAGTCGGCCGTGACCAAGCTGCTGTCCTGGGGAGAGACGGACACGGAGGACTTCTGGCTCGCTGCTCGCCTTCCGCATGGCGACTGCGCGTTGACGATCGCGCCGGCGATTCAGCGCCAGTGCCGCATCGCCTTCGAGTACCGTCCCACTTCGAGCCAGGTACCCACCCGCCGCGTGGTGGAGCCAATGCGCCTCGAGATCCACCTCGATGCCTTTTACCTGCGCGGCTACCAGGTCTCCAGCGAGTCGGGTAGCGGCAGCGGGATGCGCCTGTTTAAGCTCGACAGGATCGCCGGCAAGGTTGAGGTGCTGGATGAGCCGATTACCCATGACGCCGTCGACGCTTTCCTCACCACGTTTACGCCTGTCGACGCCGTCGTCCACACCATGCGCGAGCTGCCGCTTGCGTCCCAGGCGGTTCAGGTACGCGAGCTAGACGGCGGTTACGAGCTCACGCTCGAGGGCGTTGATCGCGCCCAGCTGTATGAGGAGCTCTTCTTCTACGGGCTCGACGCGCGGCTGGTCGGCCCGCCTGATCTCACGGCTGACTTCGAAGGCCGCGTGGCCCACCTGGCACGGCTCGGAGGTGGTGATGACTGACCTGTCGCTTTCGCGCAAGCTCGCGATCCTCACCTACCTCAGCCGCGGCCCCAAGACTCTCCAGCAGCTGGCCACGCACTTCCACACCTCGACCGACCGGATGTCGCGTGAGCTGCACGAGCTGTTCGTGTTCGAGATCGAGGACCGGGGCTACTATGAGAACCCGGTCGACATCGACTTTTCCGAGGAAGGCGCCGACGGCGAGGTCCGCCTCATTGACGACACGACCGGCATGGCGCCCTCGCTCTCACTGGCCGAGGTGCTCGTCATCGTGGCCCTCATCGACGACCTGGTGGCCGCCGTCGACGCCGATACCCGGCTCAACCTCCTGCGCCTGCGGGAGCGCATCGCAGTGGCGCTGGGGGAGCGGGGGTATGCCTCGGCGCTGTGGCCAGCCCCGGCGGTCAACGCGCGGAAGGTCACCGACGTGCTGACGGCGGCGATGCGGGAGACGAAGATGGTCCAGCTCGCCTACCTCAAGGCGGGCCCGGACCTGCGCGTGGTGGAGGAAAGCGTGAGGGTTGTCCCCGCCTTGATCTCCACCGGCTCGCGCCCACGGCTCGTAGCCGGCAAGAACGGCGAGCTACGCACGTACCGCCTGGACCGCATCGCGGCGGTGGACGTGCTCGAGGAGTCGTTCAAGATCTCCGAGCGTGAAGCGCTCGTGGCGGCCTTCGACGATGAGGCGGCGTTTACTGGCGAGCAGGTGACGATCCGGTGCACGTCCGCGGGCCGCTGGGTCACCGAAACCCTGCCCGTGGATTCGTTCCACGAGGTCGATGGCGGCCTGGAGATCGTGCTGACGGTTCGCTCGCTCGCCTGGCTTCGCGCCCTGCTCGTGCGGATGGGGGACGCGGTGATCGGCGTCGAACCGGAGCGGGTTGCCCGCGAGATCGCCGCGCAGGCGCGGCGCTACCTGGAGGATGGCTTATGTGGTTCTGGATCCTGCTGATTGGCCTGACCGCCCTGGCGGTCTACCTGGGATATACATTGCGGGATGTGTGGCGTTCGGCCAAGCGGCTCGGCACCCAGTTCGGCGAACTGTCGCGGGTGGCCGACGCCATGACGGCTCCCGAGCGTGAGCGCCCGCCGCTCGGAGACCTGTATGCGGACCCGGAGCGTGTGCGCGAGGCGCGCGAACAGCGCCGTCGGATCCGGGCGGAGCGGACAGAACTGCGGCGTTGTAACCTGGCAGCCGCGCGCGAGCGCTGGGACGAGCTGGACGAAACCTCCTTCGACTCGATCGGGCCCGAGGCCCGGGAGCGCGCCCGCCAGCGGGTCAAGGGGCACGCATGAAGGTGGCACTTGCTCTGAATCCGAGCTCGGGCAAGGGCCGCTCGGAGGGCTACCGGGCGGTTTTGCGTGAGGTGCTGGAGAAGTACCCGGTGGAGATGGTGTGGCTGCCGGCCGGCACGCGCGAGGAGAGTTTCGCCGCGATGCGTGAGGCGATCGACGAGGTGGATGCGCTCATCATCGTCGGTGGGGACGGCTTCATCCACAACGCCGTGAACGCGGTGGGGGATTCGGGCGTGCCGCTGGGGATCGTGGCCGCCGGATCGGGCAATGACATCGCCCGCGAGTTCGGTCTGCCCATCCACTCGGTCCACGACTCGGTCCACCAGATCGCCTCCTGCCTGCTAACGGGCCGGCACCGGGACGTCGACGTCATGGAGATTTCCTGGGAGGGCGGCAGCGAGCGGGCGCTCGCCATCGTCTCGGTGGGCATCGACGCCGACGTCAACGTGCGCACGAACCACATGTCCTGGCCGAAAGGGAACACACGCTATTTGCGTGCCCTGCCCGGCGCGATCGGTAGCTACCGGCCCTTCGGCGTGCGGCTGACCATGGACGGGCACACGTCCGAGGGGCAGATGACGCTGCTGTCGATCGCGAACACGCGCTACTTCGGGGGCGGCTTTTGCATCTCTCCGGGTGCACTGCCTGACGACGGCCTGCTCGACGTCGTCGTCACCCGTGGTTTGCGTGCGCCTGAGATCGCCGGGCTGCTCGGTCGGCTCGTGGTCTACCGGCACCTGGCCGATCCGCGCGTCCACCTGTACCGTACCACGGAAGTCCGGGTGGAGCAGGGCCCGGGCGGCACGCTGCCCATGCTCATGGCCGACGGCGAGGAGATCTGCCGGGCGCCCGCCACGATCCGCCTCCTGCCCAAGGCGTTGAGGCTGGTCATATGATCTTAGAGAACTTCGTGGACCGCTACCGGACGCGTGGCATCGTCCTTGACGACTTCCAGTTGGATGCGATCGAGGCGCTCGAGTCCCGGGACGTACTGGTCAGCGCTCCGACGGGCGCGGGCAAGACCGTGGTGGCCGAGTACGCGGTGGAACTCGCGCTGGCCCGCTCGAAGCGCTGCATCTACACCGCGCCGATCAAGGCCCTGTCCAACCAGAAGTACCGCGACCTGGCGGGCGAGATCGGCGAAGACTACGTCGGCCTGCTCACCGGCGATCAGACAATCAACCGCGACGCCCCGATCCTGGTGGTCACCACCGAGGTGCTACGTAACATGCTCTTCCAGCGCGATGAGATCGTGGCCGACATCGGCTACGTGGTGCTGGACGAGGTGCATTACCTCAGCGACGAGTTCCGCGGCCCGGTCTGGGAGGAGATCATCCTCCAGTTGCCCGCCCACGCCCGCCTCGTCTCCCTTTCCGCCACGATTTCGAACGTGGAGGAGTTCGCTAGCTGGCTACGCTCGGTGCGCGGGGTCACGGAGGTGGTGGTCTCCCGGGAGCGCCCGGTGCCGCTCGTGCAGCACGTGGCGATTTCGCGCCGGCTCGAGCCTCTGTTCGCGGGTGGTGAGATCAACCAGCGCCTCGTTCAGGCCGACGCCTCGCTTTCTTCCGGCCGACGACGCCGCCCCACCAGCTTCGCCCGCCGTAAGCGGGTGCTGAACCAGCTCCAGGACGCTGACCTACTGCCCGCGATCGAGTTCATCTTCTCTCGCAAGGGTTGTGACCGCGCGGTGGGGGAGCTCCTCGATTCGGGGATCACCCTCAATTCGGCTATGCAGCAACGCGAGGTGCGGGCGCGGTTGCGCGAGCTGCGCGCGGACCTCAGCGAGGAAGACCAGCGCGCGGTCCGCTTTGGGTTTTGGGCCAAGGCGATGACGCGGGGCTTTTGCGCTCACCACGCCGGCATGTTCCCGGCCCTCAAGGAGCTGGCGGAGGACCTCATGGAGGATGGCCTGCTCAAGCTCGTCTACGCCACGGGCACGCTCGCTCTCGGCATCGACATGCCGGTGCGCACGGTGGTCCTCGAGGAACTCCAGCGTTGGAACGGTGCCGACTTCGTGCCCCTCACCGCTACCGAATACACCCAGCTCATCGGGCGAGCCGGCCGGCGCGGGAAGGACAAGGTGGGCCACGCCGTCGTCATGCACACCGACGAGCTCGACATCCAGGAGCTCGCCGACCTCGGCTCGGGGCGCGTGGAGCCGCTCCAGTCGGCGTTCTTTCCCTCCTATAACTCGGTGGTCAATCTCCTCGCTTTTCATCCGTACGAGGACGCGCGGGCGATTATGGGCACCTCGTTCGCGCAATACCAGCGCAACGCTGAGCTGGGCGAGGTGCGCGGCCGGATTGCGCGCGTTCGCGCCCGGCTCGAGGAGGTCGAGGCCGAGCTCGCGGGGGAATGCCGGGACGGGAGCCTGCCCGACTACCTGCGCCTGCGGCGCACGGCCAAGCGCGCTAGCAAGGCCGAGCGCAAGCGCGCCAAACGCGAGTACCGCAAGCACATCGCGGATTCGTGGGACGTGGCCGCCACCGGCCGGCTGTACGCCTTCGCGCGCGGCGGGGAGCTGGACTACGGTGTAGTGCTGTCGGTGGGGCCGAAGTTGCGGCTCGTGGACCTCAACGGCGACATGGCGTGGCTGCGTGAGGAGGAGCTGTCCTCCGAGCTGCGCGACCTGGGCACGATTCCCATGCCCTTCGGACTGTCCCCGAGGAAGGTCGAGGTCAGGACCGATATTGCGGACGCGATGTGGGAGGCCGTTGGGGAGCGGATTGAGCTGGGCACCGACCGGGATCTCACCGGCTCGTGGGACCGCTTCGCCGTCACTTCCTCCGACGAGCTTGACGCCCACCCCGTCCACCACTGCCCGGACCTGACCGAGCACATTCGCACGGGCAGCGAGTTCACCTCGCTGCTGGACAACCTCGAGCAGCTCGAGGCGGACTCGGAGGCCTACGACGATTCGGTGGCCAAGGAGTTCGACGCCACCGCCGGCGTGCTCGCCCGGCTCGGCTACCTCCAGCCCGGGGCCGAGGGGCTCCGCACCGGGATGGTCAAGCTCGCGACCGGCGCTGCCATGCTGCGCGGGATCCACAACGAGGCCGACCTCCTCATTGTCCAGAGCCTTGCCGAGGCCGCTTTCGCCGAGCTCACGCCGGAGGAGTTCGCAGGCGCGTGTTCGGCCTTCCTGTGCGACCGACGGCTCGGGACCGATCGACCCACAGGCGGGGCGCTGCGCGCATCCTGGCAAGCGATCGAGCGTAACGTTGAGTTCCTGCACCGCGTGGAGGAGAGCTTCGGCATCGTCCGCACCCCGGAGCCGTTCTCGGGCGGCATCGACGCCTTCGCCGCGTGGGCCAGCAGGGCCGACCTGGAGTCTGTGCTCGCCATGGGCAACCTGGTGGTGGGGGACTTCATCTCCGCCAACCGGCGCCTCATTGACTTGCTCGGTCAGATCGAGCAGGTCGCGCCCGCGGAGGATCTGCGCGACCTGGCGGGCCAGGCGGTCAGGCTCATACGCCGCTGGCAGTGGCTCTAGCGGAGCTTCGAGCCGGGGCCACCGCCATCGTCGAGCGTAGTGAGCGAGCTCATGGCGGGTGAGCGGGCGATTCGGCAAACCGAGTTGCCGGCCGGCTCGAGCCGCCCTACCCTGTAAGGAGCAGGAAGGTGTCAGTGCAGGCCCTGTTCGATAGAAAACGATCCCCGATCGGTCCGAGGAACAGCGGCCTGCACTTTATTATGTCGTAAGATCTGAACGTGATCGGAATCCTTTTCGCAGTTCTTGGCGGCGTGGCACTGTGGTTTGCCACCTCCTCCGGGCTGTGGATCCTGGGATTCTTCTCGATCTCGCTGCTGTGGCTGGCCGTCCGGGGCAGAGGAGTGGCCGTCGGGTTTGGCCTTGGCTGGTTGTGGGGCATCGCCTTCTTCCTGCCGCTTGTCCGGTGGGCGGCCGTCTCCACTGGGCTTGTTGCGGCGCAGGTTGCGCTCGCCGCGGTCGAGGGCCTGTACCTCGGCGTCGTGGGGGCAATGTGGGCGCTGCTGGCGAAAGAGGAGAGGCTCGCACGACCCTGGTTGCGCGCCCTGGCGGCGGCCGCCGTTTTCCTCGCGGTCGAACAGATCCGGGGAATGTGGCCCTACGGCGGCCTGCCATGGGGAACCCTCGCCTTCACGTTCACGAACTCGCCGCTGGTTAACTACGCCCCCTATGGCTCCACGGCGCTGGTGGGGGCGGTCGCCGTCGTCGTCGGTGTGATTGCTGCGATGTTGCTGCGAATGAGCTACCTCCAGGCCGCGACCTCGGCGGTGGTGGTGCTCGCGCTCGTCATCGCACCGGTGGTCTTCCCGGTGGGGGCGCGCTCGTCGGGGAGCCTCAACGTGGCCGTGGTCCAGGGCAACGTGCCGCCCGCTGGCACGGATAACCGGGCGCTAGTGGTGACCGAGAATCACGTGCGCGCCACGCGCGAGCTGGTCGAATCCGCCGAAACGACGCCCGACCTGATCTTGTGGCCCGAATCTTCTTCCGACCGCGACATCCGTGCCGACGACGCGGCGGGTAGCCTCGTCTTTGACATGGTGGCCGACCTCGGCATCCCGCTCGTCATGGGTACGCAGGAGTATGTGGAGGGCGGGCGCTACAACGACGTTTTGGTCATTTCCCCGGACGGGATCGTGGGCCGCTACTCGAAGCAGCACCCCGTCCCGTTCGGCGAATACATCCCGCACCGCGAGCTTATCCGTAGTTTTACGGACGTCGTGGACCAGGTCGTCACCGACATGCTTGCGGGCACGGGGGAGGCGCGCGTGAATGTGCCCTCGCTTGGCGTGAAGGTGGCGGTGCCGATCTGCTTCGAGGTGGCCTACACGCAGATCGTGGCGGAGGCCGTGCGGGGGAGTCATTTGCTCGTCATTCCTACGAACAACGCCTCCTTCGGCACGAGCGAGCTGTCCGCCCAGCAGTTCGCGATGACCACCTTCCGCGCGGTGGAGACCGGGCGCACGGCGATCCAGGTATCGACGTCGGGCATTACGGGCGTGGCGGACCCGCGCGGTGTGGTCTATGAGACGGACCTGTTCACGCGGGACGCGCGGGTGGTCAAGGTGGCGCTGCACGAGCAGACGACGTTCGCTACTCGCACGGCCGAGCAGCGCGCGATCCTCGTCTTCGTGCTCGGCGCGTTGGGCGCTATCCTAGCGATAGGAATGTCGAGGCAAGGACGGTCATGAAGGTAGTCATCTGTATCCCCACCTACAACGAGCGCGAGTCGCTTCCGGGCCTCCTGGATCGCACGCGCGCGGCGGTTCCGGAGGCGGACATCCTCGTCATCGACGACAGCTCGCCGGACGGCACGGGCGCCTACGCCGACGAGCGGGCGAAGGCCGACCCGCAGATCCACGTCATGCATCGCACGGCCAAGGAGGGCCTCGGCAGGGCCTACCTGGCCGGTTTTGAGTGGGCGATCGAGCACGGGTACAGCCACGTGTGCGAGATGGACGCCGACGGCTCACACAGGCCCGAACAGCTACCCGACCTCCTTGCGCGAGCCGACAAATCGGACAAGCCCGAGCTGGTGATCGGCTCGAGGTGGACCGACGGTGGGGAAGTGGTGAACTGGCCCAAGCATCGGGAAGTGCTCTCCCGGGCCGGAAATCTCTACATCAAGATGTGGCTCAACCTGCCGGCAAAGGATGCCACCGCCGGGTTCCGTGTCTATCGCGCCGACGCCCTCAAGCGGCTCGACTTTGCGGCCGTGGAGTCCAGGGGGTACTTCTTCCAGGTGGACATGACATTGAAGATGGCCGACGTCGGCGCGCGCATCGCGGAGGTGCCGATCTCGTTCGTCGAGCGCAAGGCCGGCACGTCGAAGATGAGCGGCAACATCATCCAGGAAGCTTTCCTGCGCGCCACGAAGCTCGGCATGGAGCGACGCGGCGCGCAGCTGAAGGCACTTCGGCGCAGGGCCTAAGCAGACCGAGCGCTAGCGGATTAGTGCAGGCGCTTGTACAGCTTGCCCTGACGAAGAAGCTCCAGGCGCTCGTCGAGCAACACCTGCAGTTCCTCAACCGAGCGGCGCTCGAGGAGCATGTCCCAGTGGGTGCGCTGCGGCTTGGCCGGCTTCTCGTCATCCTCGCCGTCAGCTCCGCCGATGAGCTCGGCGCGCTTGCCACACTTGCATTCCCACACGGCGGGCGCCTCGGCGTCCTCGGCGAAGGTGACGGTGAAAGTATGCCCGTCCTCGCAACGGTAGCTTTCCTCGCGGCGCGCCACGAAGGCGACTCCGGCGTCGGACTCGAGCGAGTGTGCGCCGATCTTCATGCCGCGCAGTGAACGTTCTGCCATGTGTCTCTCCTTCGTTTACGTCTATTCTAATGCCGACGTGCGGCCGCCCATTCCGGGCTGGCGGAAGGGGCGAGATAGCGCGGAAAGCGGCGGTTCGAGATCTGTCGCAAATCCTAGCGCCAATCCGATAATGTACATTATGTCAAAATAGCGGAGAGAAGCTCATAAAGCGTGCGGTTCTGCTTTTCTGATGTTCGCGACCCTACTCGGGGCCACTCTCCCGCGCTGAAGCTCTGGCCAGCTTTGATCGGAACGGCTTTCGCGGAAACTCCGGCTGGCGCACCGACGCCCCTGGTTGAGGTTCTCGCTTCTTAGATCGCGTTACGCTTGGCGGCACGACGTGCGGCGAGCTCGTCAATCGGCTCGTCCTGCGCGCGCTCGGTGGGAAGCTCGGACAGCTCGCCCTCGACTTCGCGCCACACCTTGCCCACGGCGATGCCGAACACGCCCTGGCCGCCCTGGATGAGGTCGATGACCTCGTCGTTCGACGTGCACAGGTACACGGACGCACCGTCGCTCATGAGCGTCACAGCCGAAAGATTCTCCACCCCGTACTCGGTGAGCTGGGCAATCGCCACGCGGATCTGCTGGAGGGACACGCCCGTATCGAGCAGGCGCTTAACCACCTTGAGCACCAGGACGTCACGAAAGGCATACAGGCGCTGGGAGCCAGAACCCTTCGCCGACCGGATCGAGGGCGAGACCAGGCCAATGCGATCCCAGTAGTCGAGCTGACGGTAGGTGATGCCCAGCGCGCGGCACACGGCCGGCCCGCGGTAGCCGGTCTCCGTGTCAAGATCCGGCAACTGGCCCCCAAAGAGCATTCCCTGTGCGAGCTGCGGGTGTGCGCCATGTGCGGTTGCGTCACTCACGTCAGCCTCCTTCGAATTGTTACTCCTAGCGTAAACCGGAAGTGGGGCGATCTCAACGAAGCTGGTTGAAACACGCACGGCGTGTCTTTGTGCCGTGTCTCAAGTTCAACTTGAAGGTTTGCTCCCCCTACCTCAGCTGGACGTCGATGTTCTCCGTCAACAGCGCCCGGTACAGATTCGTCAGCATCGTGGCCAGTTCCGCCGACTCGTTAACCACCCGCTCCTTGGCCAGCGGCGTGTTGCGCGCCCGCTCGGTTGCAAGATGGCTGGCCACGTTGGCGGCGTGGGCGTGGGCGGAATTCTTCACCTGGCGAAGGCTGCGCAGGTCCATCCCAGCCTCCCCCAGCATCTTCGAATACCGCACGATGTCCACGGCGTGCGCCGTGAGCCGGCCGCGGGCGTCGGGAATGATCATGCCGGCATCCACCAGCTGTTCGATTTCGGACAGCGCCGTGCCGGTCAGGGCTGCGAGCTCCTCCTTGCGGATGCGGATGCCCGGTGTGGGGCGCACGTCCGGCTCAGAACTCAGCGCACGCAGCTTGCCCGGGTGCTCCTGGGTGGCCCTCCCGGAGTCGAGTTGGGCGAGCATCTCCTTGATCTGCGGCAACGGCACGTAGCGGTCGCGCTGCTCGACCAGGATGAAGCGCAGGCGCTCCACGTCGGCAAGCGAAAAAATGCGCTGATTGGACTCCGTGCGGTACGGGTCAATCAGCCCCTGCGACTCGAAGTAGCGGATCTTCGAGGCCGCGAGAAACGGGAACTCCTGGCGCAGGTGCGAGGTGACCTCACCGATCTTCAGCGTGGGTTCGTGCGACAGATCGTGTGGCCAGGAGCTGGGAAGAGACTCCTCCCCCGCGCGCCGTGGCAGGGGGTTCATTCTGCCTGCCGGGACGCGTAGAAGGTCAGCTGGAACTTGCCGATGCGCACCTCGTCGCCGTCGTTCAGCTTGGCCTCCTCCACCTGCTGGAGGTTGACGTACGTACCGTTGAGCGAGCCGATGTCGCGCACGTAGAAATCGCGCCCGTTACGCAGGAAGAAGGCGTGCTTACGCGACACCGTGACGTCATCAAGGAAGATGTCCGACTTCGGGTGACGCCCCACCGTGGTCGAGTCCGCATTGAGCAGGAAGCGGGCCCCGGCGTTTGCGCCGGTTTGCGCGATGAGCAGAGCGGAGGTGGGCGGCAGCGCGTTGATCGTGGCAGAATCCTCCGGGTCGAGCCCCCGCACCACGGGTGCAGCCTCCACGGCGTCGTTGATCGCCGTAAAACGCGACGTCGACGTGGGGTCAATCCCCTGCGGGTTTACCTCGAAATCTGCCATCACTTCCCCTTCCATTATTCACTCAACTTTATCTCACCGGTGCAGGCGTGTCATGGCTGGTCGGCAACTGGGCACTAGCTCACGCCGCCTGCGCGCGTAGCATCCGCAGGTGCTCGTCGCGGCAGTCGAGGATGACCTTGCGCAGCGCCCCGGGCGCCTCCGGGTTGGCCTCCAGCCACGCGCCTGCCGCCACGACGTCCGGGTGCTCCTCCGGGCTCGCCGCCTCGCCCAGGTCACCCATCGGGTAAAGGCCATAGATGATGCGCTCGGCGATCTCCTGCGAGCGCGAGGACCAGATCTCAGTCAGCTGAGCGAAGTAATCCCCGATTGCGACCGCCTTCTCCTCGGCGCGTAACGGCTGGCCCAGGCCGTCAATGAGGGCCTGGACGTGGTCGTTCGACAGCCCGCCGGCCAACACCTTGGCCAGCGTCTCCGCAGCGGCCCCCGGCATCGACGCACACGCACACATATGTTCCACGACGTCAGCCGCCGTGCCAGTGTTTTCAAGCTCGGCATCCAGCTCGTCCCGGCTTGCGTTCCCGGTGGCTGCCCGAGCGGTGAGGTACATCCAGCGCAGGTCCTGATCCGTGGTCTGCTCGAGCAGGCTCACGAGGGCGTCGTCCCGGCTCGGCAGTGACTGCCCGGCTCGTGCCGCGGCGCGGGACCAGATGAGTCGGGTGTCGTCGTCGCCGGAAATATTGGCCACGGCGTCGTCGAAGAAGCGCTCGAGCTCGGCCTCGCGCGCCTCCGCCGTCGTGTAGGAGCGCAGGGCGGCAATAGAGTTGAGCGTGCGCGCGGCGAGCAGGCTCGAGCTGGTGCCCTCGGCCGAGCGGGCGGTGAAGCGGGCGTAATCGGCGGCGGGGAGTAGGCCATCGCGGACCATCTCCCACAGCGCGGAGCTGACCACCGACTGGGCGAGCGGCTCGTCGAGCTCGTGGGCGAGCGCGGAGGCGAGTGAGCGCTCGTCGAAGGAAATCTTGATGTAGGAAAGGGCAAAGTCGTTGGGCAGGATGAGGTCCGCGTCCGGACCGATCTCATCCCAGGCCACGGTCACCTGGTCAGTGAGCTCGACGTCAGTGGCGCCCGTGCGGGCCAGCCGGTCGCCGTCGAGCCTCCAGCCGGACACGCGCAGGTGATGCGGGCGGGTGATCGGCGCGCCGTTAGGATCGGTGCCAACCTGGCGAAGCGTGACGCCGCCGGGCCCACGCTCGATCGTCACCGAGGACACCCTGGCGGTCTCCAGCCACTGCCTCGCCCACGCGCGCACGTCCTTGCCCGACGCCGCCTCGAGCGCCTCGAGCAGGTCGGCGAGGGTTGCGTTAGCAAAAGCCTTGTCCTTGAACAGCTGGGCGGCGCCGGCGAAGAACTCCTTCTCCCCCACCCACGCCACGAGCTGGCGCAGCACGGCCGCGCCCTTGGCGTAGGTGATGCCGTCAAAGGCCTGGTCGGCGGCCTCGAGGTCCACGATGTCAGCCACGATCGGGTGCGTGGTCGGGTACTGGTCGTTGCGCAGTGCCCAGGACACGCGCGCCCCGGCGAAATTCTCCCACGCCTCCGTGTACTGGGTGGCCGCCACCATACTCCAGGCACCCATGAACTCGGCGAAGGACTCCTTCAGCCACAGGTCGTCCCACCACACGGGCGTGACCAGGTCTCCAAACCACATGTGGCTCATCTCGTGCAAGATCGTGTTGGCGCGGCCGGCGCGCTGAGATCGGGTGGACTGGCCGCGGTAGATGTAGGCGTCCTCGGAGAAGGTGACGCATCCCGGGTTTTCCATCGCGCCCAGGTTGTATTCGGGCACGAAGACCGAATCGTACTTGCCCCACGGGTAGGGGAAGTTGAAGACCTTCGGCAGCAAGGCCAGGCCCTGCTTGGTCACGGTTGAGATGTCCTCCAGGTCGAAGTGTTCCTTGAGTGAGTCGCGGCAGTAAAAGCCGAGCGTGATCTTCTGCCCATCTACCTCTGCGACGTCAGTGAAGGCGTGGTAGGGGCCACCGATGAACGCCGTGAGGTAGGTCGACATACGCTTTGTGGTGGCAAACTGCGTGCGGCTCGTGGCCTCGCCCCGGCTGTTCGTGCCCGCATCGGCGCTTTTCGTGGCCTCGCCGTTCGAGAGCACCACCCACGTGGCAGGCGCCGTGATCGAAATCGTGAACGTGGCCTTGAGGTCGGGCTGTTCAAAGTTCGGGAAGACGCGGCGAGCGTCAGCGGGCTCGAACTGGGTGTACAGGTAGGTCTGGCCGTCCACAGGGTCACGGAAGCGGTGCAGCCCCTCCCCCGTGGTCGAATACGTGCCGCGGCCTGCAACCTCCACCACGTGCCGTCCCTGCGGAATCTCCACGGACACGCGCGCGCCATCGAACGTAAACGGCACCGCGGCGTCGTCGATACTGACGCTGGAGACCTCGACGCCAATGAAGTCGAGGAAAGTCGAGGCGCTCTCCCCCGCCGTCAGCTCGATGCGGGAGACCACGCCGAACGTGGCGGTGTCGGCGGTTGCCTCGGAGACGTCGAGGTCGATGGTGTAGCCGTCCAAGCTCAACAGCTCGGCGCGGCGGCGGGCTTCTTCACGCTTCAGATTCTCAGTCACTGCTCAATTCTCACCCCTGCACATGGTACTGACAAGTCCGCGCGGCGCGCTGACCGGCTAGTCTAGGGCTATGAACCTTGACTATGTGCTTGTACGCCGTCCCTCTCCCCTCATGGCGCGTGGCCAGCTGACCCACCTTCAGCCCACGGCGATGAGTTACGAACTCGCGCTCAAACAGTGGCAGGACTACTGCGAGGTGCTCTCCCGCTACACCGACGTGGTGGAGGTAGAGCCGACGCCCGAGCTGCCGGACTCAATCTTCGTGGAGGACACCGTCTTCACCTACGGTAACGTGGCCGTACGCACGAACATGCACCCCACGCGCGTCGCCGAACAGGACAGCCTGGTCGCCGTGCTCGAGGGGCGCGGATTCAACGTCGTCGACCTGCCGGCCGAGGCCCGACTCGAGGGCGGCGACGTGCTGAAGTTCGGCGGCAAGGTGTGGGTGGGCCTGTCCACGCGCACAAACGACGCCGGGCTGGCGGCCCTGCGGGAGATCCTCGTGCCCCAGGGTGTGGAGGTCGTGGGCGTGCCGGTCGAGCACGCGCTGCACCTGAAGTCGTGCCTGACCGCGCTGCCGGACGGCACCTTCATCTCTCACAAGGGCTACGCGCCGCCCGCCGAGTACTTCCCCGGGCTGCGCTACGTTCCCGAGTTCCTCGGCACGCAGGTGGTGCTGCTCGGCGGGGACAGCCTGCTGATCTCAGCCTCCGCACCAAAGACCGCCGACTACCTGCGCGGGCTCGGCTACGACGTGGTTGAGTGCGAACTGACCGAGATTGAGAAGATGGAAGGATCGTGCACCTGCCTGTCCGTGCGAATCCGGCAGTAGTCAGGCACTGTGGTGAGCCGCACCACCTCGGCCCAGATTTGGTAAAATGGCTGAGCTTTCGGCTAAGATCTATACGTCCAACGCGACACGGGCTATAGCGCAGTTTGGTAGCGCACTTGACTGGGGGTCAAGGGGTCGTGGGTTCAAATCCCGCTAGCCCGACCAGTAGCCCCGGCGCACAGCGCCGGGGCTTTTGTTTTCCCAGGGGGCGGGGCCGAAACCCGATATTTGCGGCACAATTTCGACTTCATTTGCACATATATTCAGACCTGGCTCAGATCGTCCCGCAGATTCTGGCCTACCATGACGTATGTGTGAACAACAGTTAGGTGGCAGCTCGCCGTCGCGAGCTGCCACCTACACGATCCAGTGAATGAAAATTCGGCGTGGCCATCTGGCCTGTCGGCGACTTGGCCTAGTCACCCATCGCCGTGCCGACCTCCCGGGCCGCTTCGATCCACTCGTGATCAGTGGGGACGTACTTGACCTTGCCGGCCACCGACTCGAGGTCCACCAACTCGGTGCCGTGCCCACGGTCGGCCACCATCACGTTAAAGTGACCCTCGGCGACCGCAGCCGCGCCCGCCACACCGAGGCGGGTGCCGAGCAGGCGATCCGCTCCGTTCGGGGTGCCACCGCGCTGGACGTGGCCGAGGATCGTCACACGCGCCTCCAGGCCCGTCAGCGCCTCGAGCTCCTGGGCGAGTGCGAGTGAGGTGCCTCGGTGCGAGCTCTCGATCGCCTTCACCGACTGCTTCGCGATCGCCTTCGCCTCCGGCGTGGAAGCATCCTTGACGAGGGCACGCGCGTACTCGAGCTGCCTGGCCTCCTCGATCGGCATGGCGCCCTCAGCGACGGCGACCACCGAGAAGCTCAGACCGTTCGCCCGGCGTCGTTCGATCTTCGCGGCGATCGCCTCCACCGAGTACGGGATTTCTGGAATAAGGATGACGTCGGCGCCGCCGGCGATACCCGCGCCGAGCGCGAGCCAGCCCGCGCGGTGGCCCATGAGTTCCACCACGATGATGCGGTGATGCGAGTGAGCCGTGGAATGTAGGCGGTCAATCGCCTCGGTGGCGATCTCGAGCGCCGTGGAGAAGCCGAAGGAAGAATCCGTGTAAAGGATGTCGTTGTCGATCGTCTTCGGCAGGTGAATGACGTTGAGCCCGGCCTCGGCAAGCCGGTGAGCGTTCTTCGCCGTTCCACCGCCGCCGAGGCAGACGAGCGCGTCGAGCCCGGCGGCGTCGTAGTTGTTCACGATGGTAGGGATCATGTCCTTGCGCTCGCCGTCGACCATCATGCGGTGGACCTTGTCACGCGAGGTGCCAAGGATCGTGCCGCCCGTGGTGAGGATGCCCGAGAGCTCCTTGGCCTCAAGCTCCACGTAGCGGTTCTCCGCGAGCCCGCGCATGCCATCGCGGAAACCGACGAGATCCCAGCCGTAGTTGCTGATCGCGGCCTTGCCAAAGCCTCGGATCGCCGCGTTCAAACCGGGCGCGTCGCCGCCCGCGGTCAAGATTCCAATTCTCTTAGTCATACCTCAATTATGGCCCATGGCCGCACAACATGTGGGCGATCAGTCCGCGTGAGCGGGCGCCCACACCCGCGCCAGGCTACTTCCGCTGGCGCCGCTCGCGCACCCGCACCGAAATCTCCACGGGCGAACCGAGGAAATCGAAGGTCTCGCGCAGGCGGCGTTCGATGAAGCGCCGGTAGCCATGGTCGAGGAATCCCGTGGTGAAGAGCACGAAGCGTGGCGGCTGGGCCGCCACCTGGGTGGCGAACAGGATGCGCGGTTGGCGTCCGCCCCGGACGGGGTGCGGGTTCGCGGCCACCAGCTCCCCGAGCGTCGAATTAAGCTTGGAGGTGGTAACGCGCTTGTCCCACGAATCGAGCGCCTTCACCATCGCGCGTGTCAGCCGGTTCGTATGCCAGCCCGTCTTGGCGGAGATGTTGATGCGCTCCACCCACGGCATCTGCACAAGCTCGCGCTCGATGTCGCGGTCAAGCTGGGCCCGCCGGTCGTCGTCCACCAGGTCCCACTTGTTGCACACGAGCACCATGGCGCGCCCGGCGTCGATCACCTGCTGCATGATGCGCACATCCTGCTCGGTCAGCTCCTGCGAGGCGTCGATAAGCATGAGCGCGAGTTCGGCCTTGTCGATCGCGCGCTGCGTGCGGAGCGAAGCGTAGTAGTCGGCCCCGGACTGCATGTGCACACGACGCCGAATGCCCGCGGTGTCCACGAAGGTCCAGGTACGTCCGTCGAGCTCCACGATCTCGTCCACAGGGTCGCGCGTGGTGCCCGCCAGGTCGTCGACCACCACGCGGTTCTCCCCCGCCAGCTGGTTGAGCAGGGAGGACTTGCCGACGTTCGGCTTGCCCACCAGTGCCACGCGGCGCGGCCCCTTGCCCGGCCGCTCCCGGCGCACGCCCGACACCTTCGGCAGGACGCGCATCGCCTCGTCCAGCAGCTCCCCCGATCCGCGCCCGTGCAGGGCCGAGACCGGGAACGGCTCCCCCAGCCCGAGCGACCACAGGTAGGCCACGTCCGCCTCTTGCGCGGGCGAATCGACCTTGTTTGCGGCGAGCACGGTGGGCTTGCCGGAGCGGCGGATGAGTTCGACGATCCGCTCGTCGTCGTCGGTCACTCCCACGTTCGCGTCGACGACCAGCATGACGGCATCGGCCTCCCGGATCGCGATCTCGGACTGGTCGGCCACCGAGCGGTCGATGCCGGTCACGTCGATCTCCCACCCGCCGGTGTCGACCACCGTAAAGGCGCGCCCGTTCCATTCGGCGTCGTAGTACACCCGGTCGCGCGTCACCCCGGGGGTGTCTTGCACGACAGCGACCCTGCGGCCCACCACACGGTTGACCAGGGTTGACTTGCCCACGTTCGGTCGGCCGACGATGGCGAGCACCGGGTTCGTCGGCGCGGGCTCGGCTGGCGCCAGCTGCGGGTCGAGGTCGAGCAGCGTGGCGTCGTCTTCCTCGAGTTGGTAGTCCTCTAGGGTGGAGCGCATGAGCTCGTAGTGGACGTCCTCAGTCACGGTAACCCTCCGGGATCAGTGCGATGACGGCGGCCACGACCTCGTCAATGCCCAGGGCTGACGAATCGATGGTGGTCACCCCGTCCTCGGCCACGGTGAAGTTGATGACCGTGGAGTCGTCGCGGTCGCGGCGCAACACCTCGTCACGCGTGGCGGCGATGGCGGCCTGGTCCGCGGCCCCAAGGTTTTCCTTGGCACGACGAGCGAGGCGCGCCTCCTCCGACGCCGTCAGCAACACCCGCACGGGTGCGTCCGCGGCCACGACGGTGGTGATGTCGCGCCCCTCGGCCACGATCCCCCGGCCCTGCGAATGGCCGGACGCCGTGGTCTCCTCGGCGATGATCGCCTGCTGCATGCGCACCATCTCGGCTCGTACGCCGAGGTTGACCGCCAGCTTCGAGACCACCTTCGCCACCTCCGAGGTGCGGATAGCGGCTGTGATGTCATGATCGGCACACATGAAGCGCTGGTTGTCTGGGTCCAGGTCAATCGACAGCGGCATAGACTGGGTGGCGGCGAGCACGGAGTCGGCGTCGTCGAGGTCGATCCCCTCGTGCATGGCCCACCATGTGGCCGCGCGGTACATCGCGCCCGTGTCGAGGTAGGACAGCCCGAGTTCGCGGGCCACGCGCTTGGCCACCGTGGACTTGCCCGAGCCCGATGGCCCGTCGATGGCGATTACCAACGGCTTGGGGCTTTCACTTCTCACCACTTGCCATCCCTTCTGTTCCAGGCCGCGCTCCAGGGGTAGACCCTGATGCGGGTTGACCTTGACGATGACCCGGCCCACCTGTTGGCGTGCCGAGTGCTCCATCTCGAGGTCCTCAATGTTAATTCCGAGTTCGCCGATCTCCGCAAACAGCCGTCCGAGCATGCCCGGCTGATCCGGGA
Source organism: Trueperella sp. HMSC08B05 (assembly GCF_001808405.1). NCBI lineage: Bacteria > Bacillati > Actinomycetota > Actinomycetes > Actinomycetales > Actinomycetaceae > Trueperella > Trueperella sp. HMSC08B05. The sequence continues at coordinate 160,602 of NZ_KV793231.1, forward strand.
TGAGGACGATGACCTCGGCGTAGGACGTGCGTGCCCCGCCGTGCTTGCCTGGGATACGGGCGACGCCCTTGTTGCCGTCAGCGATCACGGAGGAGATGCGGTCCAGCCCCGATTCGCGGTCGAGTGTGACAACCAGCGCGCCCAGCCGGGCCGAAATGCCGCGCAACACATTGGCGATCTCGGTGCGGTTGCCGTTGATGATCGAGGTCCACAACAGCGGGTCCGATTCGGCGATGCGTGTGACGTCACGCAGGCCCTGCCCGGCCAAATCGAGGGCTTCGGCGGGCGCGTCGCGCAGGGCCGCGGCCACGAGCGAACTCATGAGCTGGGGCATGTGGGACACGAGCGCAACCGCGTGGTCGTGTTCGGCGGCGCTGAGCATCGACACGGAAGCGCCCATGTCCACCGCGAGCGTGCGGATGGTGCCCACCGCCGCCTGCGACGTGCGCTCGTTCGGGGTGAGCACCCACGGGCGGCCTACAAACAGGTCGGCGTCCGCGGCGATCGCCCCCGAGCGCTCCTTGCCCGCCATCGGGTGCGAGCCCACCCAGCGCTCAAATCCGGGGTGCCGCTCCAGCGCCGCGGCGATCTTGTCCTTCACCGACGCCACGTCCGTCACCACCGCGTCCGGGAAGCGTTCCAGCGCGCTCGCCACGGCCCCGGCTGTCACGTCCGGCGGAATGGCGACGACGACGATCGACGGCGCGGACACCGGCTCCAGTGTGCCGGCCCCCAGGTCGCGCGCGAGGGCGGCGGCCACCGGCGAGGCGTCCTCGATGTGAACCTCCACCCCGGCCCGCCGCAGGCGTAGCGCGATCGACGTGCCGAGCAGGCCGGTGCCGATCACCAGCACCGGCGAGGCAGTCAGGACCGTGTCGTTCACAGATCCACCATGCTCATGAGCGCGCCGAGCTCGGTGCCGGCCACCTGGCGCACCTGGCCCGGCTTGAGACGCCCGATGGTGATGTTGGCGAACTGCGTGCGCACCAGGTCAATCACCGGGAAGCCCACCTCGTCCATGATCCGGCGCACGATGTGGTTGCGCCCCGAGTGCAGGGTCAGCTCCACGATCGAGTGCTTCTTGCCCGCCTCCCGCAACACAAAACGGTCAACCTTGACCGGGCCGTCGTCCAGGGTGATCCCCTTCTCCAGCACCTTGGTCAGGCCGCGCGGCACCGTGCCCTCCACGCGGGCCACGTACGTCTTCGGCACCTCGTAGGAGGGATGGGTGAGGCGGTGGGCGAGCTCGCCGTCGTTGGTCAAAAGAATGATGCCCTCCGTGTCGGCGTCGAGGCGCCCCACGTGGTAGAGCCGCTCGGTGCGGTCTTCAATGTAGTCCGCAAGCGTGGACCGGCCCTGGTCGTCGCTCATTGTGGATACGACGCCGCGCTCCTTGTAGCACACGAGCGTCACCTTTGTCTCGTCCAGCTGCACACGGTTGCCGTCCACGTGAATGATCGCATCGGGGCGCACGCGGATGCCGAGCTGCTGGACGACGTAACCGTTAACCGTCACCCTGCCCTGGGTGATGAGCTCTTCGCAGGCGCGGCGCGACCCGATGCCGGCGTGTGCAAGCACCTTTTGCAGGCGCTCACCGCTGGAGTCGTGCAGGTCCTGTGTGCGCGTCATCGTAGCTCCTTTTCGACCTCGTCGAGGTCGGCGTCGTCGGGAAGGTAGGGTGCCAAGGGGGCGAGGTCGTCGAGCGAGTTCATGCCCATCTTCTCAAGAAAAAGCGCGGTGGTAGAATACAGGCTCGCGCCCGTTGCCGCCGTGGTTCCCACCTGCTCGACCAGCCCCCTGGTGACCAAAGTTCGAACAACAGAGTCTACCTCAACACCACGGATTGAAGCGATTTGTGCCCGCGTACACGGCTGGCGGTAGGCGATGACGGCCAGCGTCTCAAGTGCCTGGGCCGACAATCGGGAGGACTGGCCCGAGGTGACGAAACCGGCCACGATCTCGCTGTAGCGCGGGTGGGAGTAGAAGCGCCACCCGCCACCCGCCTCGCGCAGCTCGAATCCGCGCTGGTCATCGGCGTATTGGCGGACCATGGCGTGCAGGAGGGCCTCGGTCTCAGCCTCGGGCAGGTCGATCGCGGCGGCCAGGTTCGCCACCGGCACCGGCTCGGGCGCCACCATCAAAATCGCCTCGAGGGCCCCGCGCTGAAGGTCACTCATCGCTTTCCTCACTCTCCTTCTTCCACGACGCCGTTGACCCGCTTACGTCCGCAGCCGGGCCGGGCGTCGTCGTTCCCGCCTGCACCGGCGTGGCCGTACGCGTGACGAAGAGCGTGGCCAACGGGCCGTCCTGCTCGACGTCGACCTCCCCGCCGCGCAGCATCTCAAGCACCGCGAGGAAGCGTGAGACGACGGTTGCCACCGAATGCGCCTGCCGGCACAGCTCGGTAAACGACACCCGGTCCCCCGCAACCAGGGTCTGGCGCAGGTAGTCCACCTGGGTCTCCACCGGAACGAGCGGGTCGTGCAGGTGGTCGAACGTGACCTCGTCGGGCGTGCGCGTGAAGACCCGCGCCGCGAGCAACGCCAGGTCCTCCACCCCGATCCGCAACTCGACCTCGGGCAGAAGACTGCGCAAGCCCTCCTCCATCGGCACGTCGCGCCCGTGGGCAAGCGACTGTACGGCGAGGGTGGCGGCCATGTGCGCGGCCACGTCCTTGTACGCCTTGTATTGGAGGAGCTTGGCAAAGAGCAGGTCCCGGGCGCTGAGAATCTCCAGGTCCTCATCCTCCTCGACCTCCTCCTGCGGCAGCAACCGCGCCGCTTTCATGTCCAGCAAAGTGGCCGCGACCACCACGAACTGGGACATCTGCGACAGGTCGGCATCCTGGGCGCGCACGAACGCCAAGAACTCGTCCGTGACCTCGGCAAGCGCCACCTCGGTCACGTCGAGCTTCTTACGCGAAATCAGCGACAGGAGGACCTCAAAGGGCCCCGAAAAGATGTCGAGATCGACTGCGAATCCATCGGAGCTGAAGAGATCCTCGCCCGCGCTCACTAGGGGGCGCCGCCGCGGGAAATCAGTTCGCGGGCAAGGCAGCGGTATGCCTGGGCGCCCTTCGACTTCGGGTCGTAGCTGGTGATCGGCTCGGCCGCCACCGTGGCATCGGGGAAGCGGACCGTGCGCGGGATCTGGGTCTCGAACACCCGGTCCCCGAACTGCTGGCGGATCGTGGAGATAACCTCGCGGGCGTGCAGCGTGCGGGTGTCGACCATGGTGAGCAGCACGCCGTCGATCGACAGCTGCGGGTTGAGCCGGTCTTGCACGCGCTCGATCTGGTCGATAAGAAGCGCCACGCCGCGCATGGCGAAGAACTCCGCCTCCAGCGGGATCATCACGCCGTGAGCGGCCGTCAGCGCGTTGATAGTGAGCAGGCCGAGGGAAGGCTGGCAGTCGACAATAATAATGTCGTAGTCATTGACCACCGGGCGCAACACGCGAAGGAGCGACTGCTCGCGCGCCACCTCGTTAATGAGCTGAATCTCAGCCGCCGACAGCTCGATGTTCGAAGGCACGATGTCGAGGTTTTCGGTAGAGGTGTGGTGAATAATCCGCGTGATATCAGGCTTGGCGGAGAGCATCTCGTCGTACAAGGTCCGCTCCAGGCTCATCGCGTTGATGCCCACGCCCGCCGATGCCGCCCCCTGCGGGTCGAAGTCCACGATCAGCACCTTGCGCCCATATTCGGCCAGTGCCGCGGCGAGGTTGATCGAGGTGGTCGTCTTGCCCACGCCGCCCTTCTGGTTGCACATGGCGATAATGCGGGCAGGGCCGTGGGAATCCAGATCGCCGGGTAGCGGGAAGTCGCGGTCCGGATCTAGTTCGTCGAGGAGATCAGTCTGTACAGGAGTCACGGCACTAATCTACCTGATGTCGGTAACTTCTTAAGCCTGCAAGGCGCGAGGGTGGGAACTGGCATACGTCTCACGCATGGTCTGCGTGGTGACCTTCGTGTAGATCTGCGTGGTGGTCACCGACGAATGCCCCAGCATCTCCTGTACGATCCGCACGTCCGCCCCGCCCTGGAGCAGGTGCGTGGCAAACGAGTGGCGGAAGGTGTGCGGGGAGACACCCTCGATCCCTGCGCGCTCGGCTATCGCTTGGATCGCCGTCCAGGCCAGCTGCCGGGTCAGCGGCTTTCCGCGGGTGTTGAGGAATAACGACGCCGTCCCACTCCCCTTCGCGGCCAGCGCGGGCCTGCCCCGCACCAGGTAGGCCTGAAGCGCATCGATCGCGTACTGGCCGAGCGGGAGGATGCGCTCCTTTCGGCCCTTGCCGAACAGGCGTATTGTGGCCGAATCGAGGTCGATGTCGTCGGCGGTGAGCCCCACCGCCTCCGTGATGCGCGCGCCCGTGCCGTAGAGGATTTCGACCAGGGCGCGATCGCGCAGGGCGAGCGGACCGTCCCAAAACGACGCGGCCTCGATGAGGGCGCCCATCTGCTCGACCGTGATCGCCTTGGGCAGGCGTTGACCGATCTTCGGCGGGCGCAGATCGACGGTGGGGTCGGTGGACGTGCGGTCCTCGAGGTAAAGAAAGTGGTGCAGGCGCCGGATCGCCGTCACCATGCGGGCTACCGAGGAGGTGGCGAAGACCGTGCCCGCTGCGCCGCCGCGCAGGTAGTCGACGAAGCTGGCCGCGTCTTCGTCGGACACGCCGGCAAAGCTAGTGACGCCGCGCGAGCGGAGGTGGTCCACATAGTGCGCGATATCTCGCCGATAGGCTGCCAGGGTGTTTGCCGAGAGCGAGCGCTCCACGCCTAAATGGGCGAGGAATTGGGCGATATCGCGCGCAAAAGGGTCGTCATGCACTTTAGCGCGTTTGTCCACGTCTTACGCTCCCTTTGTGAGATGACCGCGTAGACTTTACTATAACCGCTCATCCGTACCCTAAACGAAGGAGTTTTTCATGACGTTCGAATGGAGCGACCTCGATCAGAAGGCCGTTGACACCGGCCGCGTGCTGGCTGCCGACGCCGTCCAGAATGTTGGCAACGGCCACCCGGGTACGGCCATGTCGCTGGCGCCCGCGGCCTACCTGCTCTTCCAGAAGGTCATGAAGAATGACCCGGCAGATGATTCCTGGCTCGGCCGCGATCGTTTCGTCCTGTCCGCCGGCCACTCCTCGCTCACCCAGTACGTACAGCTCTTCCTGGCCGGTTACGGACTGGAGATGGAGGACCTCGAGGCACTGCGCACCGAAGGCTCCCTCACCCCCGGTCACCCCGAATACGGCCACACCAAGGGCGTGGAGATCACCACTGGCCCGCTTGGCCAGGGTCTGGCCTCCGCGGTCGGCATGGCGATGGCCTCCCGCCGCGCGCACGGCCTGTTTGACCCGAAATCGCCGGCCGGAGAATCGGTGTTCGACCACTTCGTTTACGTCATTGCCGGCGATGGCTGCCTGCAGGAGGGCGTGACCTCCGAGGCGTCATCTGTTGCGGGCACCCAGAACCTGGGCAACCTTATCGTCATTTATGATGACAACCGCATCTCGATTGAGGACGACACGTCGATCGCTTTTTCGGAGGACGTGCTCGGGCGCTACGAGGCCTACGGCTGGCACACCCAGCACGTGAGCTGGCTGGGTGAGGGCGAGTACCGCGAGGACGTGGAAGCGCTCTACGAGGCGATCGAAGAGGCCAAGAAGGTCACCGACAAGCCCTCGATCATCAAGCTGTCCACCATCATTGCCTGGCCTGCCCCCACCAAGCAGGGCACCGGCGCCTCGCACGGCTCGGCCCTTGGTGAAGAGGAGATTCGCCAGACCAAGGAGATCCTGGGCCTTGACCCAGATAAGACCTTCTTCATCGATCCCGAGGTGCTCGAGCACACCCGCGCCCAGGCCAAGGCCAGAGCTGCGGAGGCTCGCGCCGCGTGGGAGCCGAAGTTCGAGCAGTGGGCCAAGGACAACCCGGAGGGCAAGAAGCTGCTTGACCGCGTGCTCGCCCGCGAACTACCCAAGGGCTACGCGGACGCCTTCCCCACCTTCGAGGCGGGCAAGGCCGTGGCCACCCGTGCGGCCTCCGGCGTGGTGCTCAACGCGATCAAGGACACGCTACCCGAACTGTGGGGCGGCTCCGCTGATCTTGCGGGGTCGAACAACACGATCATGAAGGGCGAGCCGTCCTTCTTCCCCGAGGAGCGCTCCTCGGCGATGTTCCCGGGCAACAAGTACGGGCGTAACCTGCACTTCGGCATCCGCGAGCACGGCATGGGCTCGATCGTCAACGGCATCGCGCTCGATGGCCTGACCCGCCCGTATGGCGCCACCTTCTTCGTATTCGCCGATTACATGCGCCCGGCCGTACGTCTGGCCGCGCTCATGAAGACCCCCTCGACGTTCGTGTGGACCCACGACTCGGTGGGTGTGGGCGAGGACGGCCCCACCCACCAGCCGATCGAGCACCTGTGGGCCTACCGTGCAATCCCGGGCCTCGACATCGTGCGCCCGGCGGACGCGAACGAGACGTCCTACGCCTGGCGTGGAATCCTCGAGCGCTCCGACCGCCCGGCGGGCCTCATCCTCTCCCGCCAGAACCTGCCGGTTCCCGCGCGCGGCGAGGGCGAACTGGCCTCGGCCGAGGGCGTGCTCAAGGGCGGTTACGTGCTGGCGGATGCCGAGAAGGTCGACGTCGTTATCATCGCCACCGGCTCGGAGGTCTCCGTGGCTCTCGAGGCTCGCGAGGAGCTGGCCAAGGAGAGCATCGGAGCGCGCGTCGTCTCGATGCCGTGTCTGGAGTGGTTCGCCGAGCAGCCGGAGGACTACCGCGAGTCGGTCCTGCCCTCGGACGTTAAGGCGCGCGTGTCTGTCGAGGCGGGTTCCACGCTCGGCTGGCGCGCTTACGTGGGTGACGCTGGCCACATGGTCGGCATCGACCACTTCGGCGAGTCCGCTTCGGGTGACCTGCTGATGAAGAAGTACGGCATGACCGCGGAGAACGTGGTCAAGGCCGCCAAAGAATCCATCGCCGCTGCCAAGTAGGAGGCAACGTGTCTAATCTTGCAAAGCTGTCCGAGCTGGGCGTGTCCATCTGGCTCGACGACCTGTCCCGCTCCAGGCTCGATTCGGGCAACCTCGAGGACCTCATCCGCAACTACAACGTTGTGGGCGTGACCACCAACCCGTCCATCTTCCAGGCGGCGATCTCCGGGTCGGACGCCTACCGGGAGGACGTGGCGCGGCTCGCGGAGGCGGGTAAGACCGCCGAGGAGATCATCACCGAGCTCACCACCGACGACGTGCGGCGGGCGTGCGACCTGTTCGCCCCCACGTTCGAGGCGAGCAGGGGCTATGACGGGCGCGTCTCGATCGAGGTCGACCCCCGCCTGGCCCACAACCCCAACCCCACGTTCGCCCAGGCCAAGGAGTTGTGGGCGAAGGTTGACCGCCCGAACGTCATGATTAAGATCCCGGCAACGAAGGCGGGCCTGCCCGCGATTCGCGACGCGATCGCCGAGGGGCTGTCGGTCAATGTCACGCTCATCTTCTCAGTCGAGCGCTACGAGGAGGTCATCGACGCGTACTTGAGCGGTCTCGAGGCAGCCCGCGCCGCGGGCAAGGACCTGTCGACCATCCATTCCGTCGCCTCCTTCTTCGTCTCCCGCGTGGATACGGAAATCGATGCGCGCCTGGAGAAAATCGGCGGCCAGTCTTCGCTCGACATGCGTGGTAAGGCAGGAATCGCGAACGCGCGCAACGCGTATGCGGCCTTCCTCAAGCACTTCGAGTCGGAGCGCTTCCGCGACCTGGAGGACGAGGGCGCCAACTTGCAGCGGCCGCTGTGGGCGTCGACTGGCGTGAAGAACCCCGACTACTCCCCCACCATGTACGTGAACCAGCTCGCCACCACCCACGTGGTTAACACTATGCCGGAGGCGACCCTGTGGGCCACGAAGGATGGCGCGCAGCTCGACGCCGACACGGTGCGTCCGAACCTGGACGCAGCGTCGAACACGATGAAGCACTTGACCCTCCTTGGCATCGACGTCCCCGGCGTCGCCGCCAAGCTCGAGGAGGAAGGCGTGGAGAAGTTCGAGACCGCGTGGGAGGAACTCATCGACACGGTCACCGACGCGATGAACGCGAACTAGGGGTAAAGTAAGGAAGGCAGGGTTGCCCGCTCGGGCGACCCTGCCTCACTTTATGGAGGTGCTACATGCACGAGTGGACGAACCCGCTCCTGTCCGACGGCGACACCCGGCTCCTACGGGTGGCCAGCCCGTGCGGATTGGTGCTTTTCGGCATTACGGGCGACCTGTCAAAGAACAAGATCCTGCCCGCCATCTACGACCTGTCGCATCGTGACCTGCTACCGGCGTCGTTCACGCTGGTGGGGGTGGCGCGCCCGAAGGCCTCCATCCCAGACCTCGCCACCTGGGTGGAGGATGCGATCCGCGCGGGCACGAAGACGGGGATTGACGAGACGGCGCTGCGTCAGCTCATGGCCGGTTTCCGGGTGGTGCAGGGCGATTATGATTCGCCGGAAACCTTCGCCACGCTTAAGTCCGAGCTCGAGGCGGCGAACGTGGAGCGTGGCACGGGCGGCAACTATGCTTTCTACCTCGCCATTCCCCCGGCGCTGTTCCCCCAAGTCCTCACCGAGCTTAAGGACGCCGGGCTGGCCAGCCAGGAGGAGGGGTGGCGGCGCGTCGTCGTCGAAAAGCCCTTTGGTAGCGATCTGGCGAGCGCCCAGGAGCTGGATCGGATCGTCACCGGCGTTTTTGACGAGTCTTCGATTTTCCGCATCGACCACTACCTGGGTAAGGAGACGGTGCAAAACATCCTCGCCCTGCGCTTTGCCAACGAGCTGTTCGAGCCGATCTGGAACAACGCTCACGTGGACCACGTCCAGATCACCATGGCTGAGGACATCGGGATCGGATCGCGCGCGGGTTATTACGACGGCGTGGGCGCGGCTCGCGATGTCATCCAAAACCACCTCCTCCAACTGCTGGCGCTGGTGGCGATGGAGGAGCCAACGTCGTTCGAGGCGGACGCCCTACGCCGCGAGAAGGAGAAGGTCCTCAAGGCCACCCACCTCATTGGCGGCCCTGACACGTCCTCGGTGTTCGCCCAGTACGCCTCGGGCTGGCAGGGCGGGGAGCGCGTGCGCTCCTACCTCGAAGAAGACGGGGTGGCTGCCAACTCGCGCACCGACACCTACGCAGCCCTCCGGCTCGGGATCGACACGCGCCGCTGGGCCGGCGTGCCCTTCTACCTGCGGGCCGGCAAACGGCTCGGCCGGCGCGTGACCGAGGTGGCGCTCGAGTTCCGCCGCCCGCCCTTCCTGCCGTTCACCAAGGAGCAGATGGCGGGTATGGGCGCGAACACGCTGGTCATCCGCATCCAGCCCGACGAGGGCGTCACCTTCCGCTTCGCCTCCAAAGTGCCGGGCGCCCAAATGCTGCTGCGCGACGTGACGATGGACTTCGGCTACGGCCACGCCTTCACCGAGTACGCCCCCGAGGCCTACGAGCGCCTCATCCTCGACGTCCTGCTCGGCGACCCGCCGCTCTTCCCCCGCCAGACCGAGGTAGAGCTCGGCTGGAAGCTCGTGGACGAGGTCACCGGCTACTGGGATGCCACGGATCGCCCCATCGAAACGTACGAGCCCGGATCGTGGGGGCCGCTCGGCTCGGACGCGATGCTCGGCCAGGACGGTAACGCCTGGCGCAGGCCCTAGGAGGAATGATGAAGAAGATTTCACACACCACGTCGGCCCGCCTGGCCCGCCGCCTCAACGAGCTGCGCGGCGAGGGCACGTACGCGCTTGGCAAGGTCTTGAACCTCATCGCGGTGGTCGTCGACGACGACGGCGTCCGCGCGGTTGTCGACTCCGCCCTCGCTGTGGCCGAGGCCCACCCACTGCGCATCATCGTCGTCCTGCCCGATGCCACCGACGACGGCGATGCCCGCCTCGACGCCGAGATCCTCGGCAACGAGGACGTGGGCCCGGCGGAAGTGATCATCCTTCGCCCCTTCAACGGTGCGGGCACTAGCAGGGTGTCGCTCGTGACCCCGCTCCTGCTCCCCGACGCGCCCGTCTTCACCTGGTGGGTGCAGGAGGCGCCCACCTGCCCCACGGATAGGACCCTGGGTCAGATCGCGTCCCGGCGTATCACGAACGCGAATGCGGCGGACAACCCGCTCGGGGCGCTCAAGGAGCTGGCCGCCAAGCGCGAGGCCGGGGACACTGACATCAACTGGGCGGGCATCACCATCTGGCGTTCCCAGCTGGCCGCGCTCCTCAACGAAGGCCCCCACGAGGACGTGGAGCACGCCGAGGTCGGGGGCAACACGGGCCGGGTGGGTTCGCACATGCTCGCGGCCTGGCTGCGCCTGCGCCTGGGCGTGCCCGTCGAGCTCACGCACACGGATACGCCCGGTATCGAGTACGCGATCCTCCACCGGCCCTCAGGCCCGCTGTCGATCAGCCGGCCTAGCGACGGCGACATCGCCGTGCTTGGCCGCCCTGGCAGGTCCGACCTCCAGATCTCCATGCCCATGCGCTCCCTGCAGTCCCAGCTGATCGAAGAGTTGCGCACCGTGGGTGAGGATTCGGAGTTCGCGGTGGTGCTCGCGGCGATCGCCGAGGACTAGAGGCCAGCATCCGTCCGGGTGCTGGCCGTCCGGGTGCTGGGAGGGATTTGAATGTACTGGACGTTTTCGGGGCGATCTCCTCATATAAGAAGATCGCCCCGGATTCGTCCAAAGTATTTTAATCGCCGGCTCACCTCTGACTCGCGGCACGAAAAACGCGCCCGGGAAAGGGCGCGTTCTTGAGCTTTCCTCGGTCTAGCCCTGGAACTTCGTGATGAGGCCAATCAGCACGATCGACGTCACCCACACCAGCGCCACACCCACCGTGATGCGGTTCAGGTTGCGCTCAGCCACGCCCGAGGAACGCATCGAGGTGGAGATGCCACCGCCGAACACGTCAGACACACCGCCGCCACGGCCCTTGTGCAACAGAATCGAGCCGATAAGGAGGAGGCTCGAAAGCACGAGCACAATGATGCAAAGAATAAGGAGAACGTTCACGATATTCTCTTTCGGTCGGGACCGGCGCCTGGCGCCACATACCGTACCAGTGTATAGCACGGGAGGGGAACAGCGTGAATGCCGCTCCCCTCCCGGGTGTGAGACCTATCGCTTAGACGAGGAAGGTCACGATCTTCGCGAACTCCGTGGCATCAAGCGAAGCGCCGCCCACGAGCGCGCCGTCCACATCCGGCTGAGCCATGATGTCCTTGACGTTGGAAGACTTCACCGAGCCGCCGTACTGGATACGAACGGCCTGCGCCGTGGCGTCGTCGTAAAGTTCGCCCACCTTGACGCGGATCGCGCCGCAGACTTCCTGGGCGTCCTCCGGGGTGGCGACCTCACCGGTGCCAATGGCCCAAATGGGCTCGTAAGCGATGACCGACTTGGCCACCTCCTCAGCGGTGAGACCCGCGAGCATCTCCTCGATCTGGCCGAGCACGAAGTCGACCTGGTTGCCGGCCTTGCGCACGTCCAGCGCCTCGCCGCAACACATGATCGGGGTCATGCCCGCATCCAGGACCTTCTTGGCCTTCTTGCCCACGAGCTCGGAGGTCTCACCGTGGTACTCGCGGCGCTCCGAGTGGCCAACCACCACGTAGGTGCAGCCGAGCTTGGTGAGCATGCCGGTGGAGATTTCGCCAGTGAAGGCGCCCTTTTCGTGGATCGACACGTCCTGCGCGCCGTACCCGATCTCAAACTCCTCCGACTCGACGAGGGTCTGCACCGAGCGAATGTCGGTGAAGGGGACGATCACGGCCGCCTCGGTGGTGGCGTAATCGTGCTTGAGATCCTTGAGGGTGAGGGCAAGCTTCTGAACCAGGGAGATCGCCTCGAGGTGATCGAGGTTCATCTTCCAGTTGCCTGCCATAAGCGGGGTGCGGGTCATTTAGTCCTCCAAAACTGCAATGCCGGGAAGCTCCTTGCCCTCGAGGTACTCGAGGGAGGCGCCGCCGCCGGTGGAAATGTGATTGAACTTGGCCTCGTCGAAGCCGAGGGTGCGAACCGCGGCCGCGGAATCGCCACCGCCGACGATCGTGAAGCCCTCAGCCTTCTCCATCGCCTCGGCGATGGCCTTCGTGCCGTTGGCGAACGCCGGGAACTCGAACACGCCCATGGGGCCGTTCCACACGATCGTCTTCGAATCGGCGATCGCGGCGGCATAGCCCTCACGGGTCTTCGGGCCGATGTCCAGGCCCATCTCGTCAGCCGGCATCTCGCCGGTGTCGTAGATGGAGGCCGGGGCGTCAGCGTTGAACTCCGGAGCGGTCACGTTATCAACCGGGACGAGGATCTCGACGCCGGCCTCACGAGCCTTCTTCAGGTACTCGCCAGCCTTCTCCACGAAGTCCTCCTCGAGGAGGGAGGTGCCCACCTCGTTGCCCTTCGCCTTGAGGAAGGTGTAGGCCATGCCGCCGCCGATGAGCAGACGATCGGCCTTGTCGAGCAGGTTGTCGATCACGCCGAGCTTATCCGAAACCTTCGAGCCGCCCAGGATCACCGTGTAGGGGCGAGCCGGGTCCTTCGTGGCCTTCGACAGGGAGTCGATCTCCTTGAAGACGAGCTCGCCGGCAGCGCTCGGCAGCTTCTTCGCGATGTCGTAAACCGAGGCCTGCTTGCGGTGAACAACGCCGAAGCCGTCGGACACGAAGGCGTCAGCCAGCGCCGCGTACTCGGAGGCAAGCTCCTCGCGCTCCGCATCCACCTTCGAGGTCTCGCGAGCATCGAAGCGGACGTTCTCCAGCAGGACGACGTCGCCGTTTGCCATATCGGCGGTCAGCGCCTTCGCGGACTCGCCAACCGTGTCCTCAGCCAGCTTCACGTCCTTGCCCAGCAGCTCCGACAGGCGGGCGGCCACGGGCGCCAGCGAGAAGTCGGGGTTGACCTCGCCCTTCGGGCGGCCCAGGTGCGCCGAGACAATGACCTTGGCGCCCGCGTCAATGAGGCGGGTGAGGGTGGGCAGGGCGGCGCGAATACGGCCGTCGTCCGTGATGTTCTTTTCCTTGTCCAGCGGGACGTTAAAGTCCGAGCGGACAAAAACCTTCTTGCCGGCGAGATCGCCGAGCGAATCGATGGTCCTCATGAATTCTCCTTTTCTGATCGGGCGCGCGCGAGCACTAAGACGCGCGGGCGCCCGGAGGAAGACATTTTCTGTAAAAGTGCCCGCACATGTCGCGCATGTGCGGGCACTCTACTTGGCGACGCGCTTAGAGCGACTTGCCGACAAGAACGGCGAGGTCAACGAGACGGTTCGAGTAACCCCACTCGTTGTCGTACCAAGAAACAACCTTGACCTGGTTGCCGATGACCTTGGTCAGGCCGGCATCGAAGATCGAGGAGTGAGGATCGGTCTCGATGTCCTTCGAGACGATCGGATCCTCGGTGTACTTCAGGATGCCCTTGAGCTCGCCCTCAGCAGCCTTCTTGATGGCGGCGTTGATCTCCTCAACGGTGAGCTCGCGCTCGGCCTCGAAGGTGAGATCGGTAGCGGAGCCGGTCGGAACCGGGACGCGCAGAGCGTAGCCGTCGAACTTGCCCTTGAGCTCGGGCAGGACCAGGGCAACAGCCTTGGCAGCACCGGTGGAGGTGGGGATGATCGACAGGGCAGCGGCGCGGGCGCGGCGCAGATCCTTGTGCGGGCCATCCATGAGGTTCTGGTCAGCCGTGTAGGCGTGAACCGTGGTCATGAGGCCCTTGACAATACCGAACTCTTCGTTCAGAACCTTTGCCATCGGAGCGAGGCAGTTGGTGGTGCAGGAAGCGTTGGAGATGATGTTGTGCTTGGCGGGATCGTAATCGCCGTGGTTCACGCCCATGACGATCGTGATGTCCTCGTTCTTCGCCGGGGCGGAGATGAGGACCTTCTTGGCGCCAGCCTCAAGGTGCTTCTTGGCGTCATCCGCGTTGGTGAAACGGCCGGTCGACTCAATGACGATGTCAACACCGAGCTCGCCCCACGGGAGGTTCGCCGGATCGCGCTCCTCGAAAGCCTTAATGACGCGGTCGCCAACCTTGATCTCTTCGTCCGTGTAGGTGACCTCCTCTTCAAGGGCACCGAGGATCGAATCGTACTTCAGCAGGTGAGCGAGGGTCTTGTTATCGGTCAGATCGTTGACCGCAACGATCTCGATGTCCGCACCCTGCGCAAGAGCTGCACGCGTGAAATTACGGCCGATACGGCCAAATCCGTTGATTCCAACCTTAATGGTCACTCTTGTCCTCCTTGTGTGGACGCACCACACGTTGTGAATGGATTAGCGGGAAGTTCCCGCAACGATCGCTGGACGCGCGTCTCGCGTGGCCGCTCACGTTTCGTAAAGATTCTACAACGAATCGCGCAAGGCCCGCAGGGACCTAAGCCGTTTCTTCACACATAGCTGACAAGCTCGACGCGCCCTGCCCGCGTGTGAAAAGGACGCCGCTACAGCCGATGCTGGACGTCGGAGACGGCATCCATCGTGTCAGGGATTCCGAGCTCGGCCGCCCGCTTGTCGGCCATCGTGTTGAGCCGGCGCAGGCGCCCGGCCACCGCGTCCTTCGTAGCCGGCGGGTTGAGCCGCCCACCCAGCATGTTGAGCGAATCCTCCGGGTACTGCATGCGGAACTTGCCCACCTCGCGCAGGTTGTCGGGCACCTCCTCCCCCAGGATTTCGAAGGCACGCTTGACACGGATGACAGCGACGACGGCCGCGTCGGCCGACCTGCGCATGTTCGCATCGTCAAAGTTGGCCAGACGGTTGGCCTGGCCATGGACCTCGCGCTCGGTACGCAGATCCTCCCACAGCAACACCCCGTCGTTTGATCCCATGCGACTGAGCATGTCCGAGATCGCATCCCCCTCGCGGATGTCCACCCGGTAGGCGCCGCGGGCCTCGCGCGCCCGGTAGGGGCTCTCCAAACGACGGGCGAGCCCGCCGATCCCGTAAGCAGCCTCCAGGGAGGGGCAGGTCAGCTCAAGCGCCGCATTCCGGCCAGGCTCCATGAGGGACCCGCGCGCGAGGAACGCCCCGCGCCAGGCAGCCGCCGCGTCGGCCTTTGACCCACCCACGATCTGCGCCGGCAGCCCGCGCACAGGCCGTCCCAGCGTGTCGAGCAATCCGAGCCTGCGCGCGATTCGCTCGCCGTTCTTCGTAATCCGCACGACGTACGTGTTGCCCGCCCGCCCGGAGTTCTTCACCACCACGAGGTCCGCATCAACGGAGAACACCGCCTTGATGAGCTCGCACATGTGCCGGGCCGCGCCCGGGTGATCGAGCTCAGCCTGGAGCGTGACCACGCCGTCGTTAATCTGGAGCCCGCCGGCAAATCGGAACATCACCGAAACCTCGGCGGTCATCGACGACGCCGTCCGCGGAAACACCGCGGACAGTTCGTCCTTCAAGGTGACGGTCAACGGCGGCATGATTCCTCCCAAGATGTGTGCGGGACATCCATTATACGTAAAGGCTTTTACCAGCGCGGACTTGAGCCGAGCAACTCGCGCAGGGCCGAGGCGAGGAAAAGCACGTCGTGGCGCGCGGGATCACTGCGATCCGCGAGCGGCCGGGCCAGGATCTCCGCCCCGCACTCCTCCGCCTCCCGCGACAGCTTGCCCCAGTGAGTACCGGGGCCGTCGTCGATAACAATCCGGTCAAGCGCCAGGCTCGGGGCGTGCTCGTGGAAGGAGCGCACGTGATCGGCGGGTGAGAGCGTACGCGTCTCGTCGTCGGCAACAAGGTTGATGAGCAGTGCACGTTTGGCCGGGGTGGCCGCCAGCGCCTCGTACAGCTCCGGTACGAGCAAGTGCGGGATGACGGAGGTGAACCAGGAGCCGGGGCCGAAAATCACCCAGTCGGCGTCGTGAATCGCCGCGATCGCCTCGGGCACCGCGGGCGGGTTTTCCGGGATGAGGCGCACCTGCTTGATCTCCGCCTTGCACGTGGCCACCCCCACCTGGCCAAAGATCGTGTGCGGACCGGAATCGTCGCACACGTCTGCCTCAATGCGCAGCGGCGTGGACGACATCGGCAACACCGTACCCGCGGCATCGAGCAGCCGCCCCACAAGATCCAGCCCCTTGACCTGGTCCCCCAGCAGATCCCACACGCCCGTGATGAGGAGGTTGCCGAGCGAATGGCCGTTGAGCGGGCCCTCGGAGGTGAACCGGTACTGCATGACGTCACGCCAGGTCAGCGCCCACTCGCCGTCGTCGCACAGGGCCGACAGCGCCATGCGCAAATCGCCGGGTGGGAGGATGTCGAACTCTTCGCGCAGCCGGCCGGAGCTGCCGCCGTCGTCGGCCACGGTCACGATCGCCGTGATGTTGCGCGTGAGCAGGCGCAACGCGCTGAGCGTGGCGAACAGGCCGTGTCCCCCGCCCAGCGCTACCACCTTCGCGCCGCGCGCCCCGCTGGTCATTCGCGCCCCAAGTCTCGATGGAAAACCCGCACGGAATGCCCCCGCGCGCGCATGAGCTCGGCCAGCCGCTCCGTCATCGCCACCGAGCGGTGCTTACCGCCCGTGCACCCGATCGCGATCGTCACATACGGCTTGAGCTCGTGCTTGTAGCCCTCGAGGATCGGATCGATGAGGTTGGCGTATCCTCCGATGAACTCCTCCGCGCCATCGATGCTGAGCACGAAGTTGGACACAGGCTCGTCCTTGCCCGTCAGGTGCCGTAACTCGGAGACCCAATACGGGTTGGGCAGGAAGCGCACGTCCGCCACGTGGTCGGCGTCCATCGGCAGGCCGTACTTGAAGCCGAAGGACATGATCGTCAGGTGCGGATCGTCCTCCCCGGCCTCCTGCATGTTCTGTCGGATCTTGCGCGCCAAGTCATGGACCGTGAGCGACGAGGTATCAATCAACATGTCGGCGCGCGTGCGCAACTGGGCGAGCACCTCGCGCTCGAGGCGAATCCCGTCAAGCAGGCGCCCGTCCCCCTGCAGCGGGTGCGGCCGGCGCACGGACTCGTACCGGCGCACCAGAACCTCGTCCGAGGCGTCAAGGAACATGATCCGGTAATCCTGCCTGCGCTCCTGCAGCTGATCGAGCACCTCCACCAACTCCCGGAAGTACTCACGCGAACGCACATCAACGACCGCGGCCAGCCGGCGCACCGCCTGCCCGTCCACCGGCGAGATGAGACCCGCCAGCGCGCTCAGCAGGCGCGGGGGCAGGTTGTCGACGACGTACCAACCGATATCCTCAAGCGTGGCAGCCGCGCGCGACCGGCCCGCCCCGGACATGCCCGTGATAATGAGGATTTCGGGGATATCCGCGGCAGGAAGGCTCACCTCGCGGTCAAGCTCGGGTACCAGGCGCGGGATCTTGCCCGTGTCATTAATGTCATCGTGGGAGATCGTCATAACACTATCGTGCCAGTTTTCACTCCGACTTTCCTGAAAAGTGAGCGACGATCGCGGCGGCCATCGCCGGCCCAATACCCGGCACGGCCTGCAGGTCCTCCGCACTTGCCGCCTTGATCCGAGCCACGGACTTCAACTGCTTGAGCAACGCCGCCTGCTTCACCGGCCCCAGACCCGGGATCTCATCCATGGCCGAGCGCGTCATCGACGCCGAGCGCCGCTTGCGATGGAACGTAATGGCGAAACGGTGTGACTCATCGCGCAGGTGCTGGAGCAGCCGCAGCGCCGGGGACGTACGCGACAGGATAATGGGGAACTCCTCCCCCGGCACCCAGATCTCCTCCAGGCGCTTAGCCAGCCCGATCACGGTCACGTCCGCGCCCAGCTCGTCAACCACCCGCTGGGCGGCGTTCACCTGCGGCAGGCCGCCGTCGACGACGATGAGGTCCGGCCGGTACGCAAAGCGCGGCTTGGGCTCGGGGGACACGACTTCGTTGGCCTCGGCTTCGGGTGCGTCAAGCTCCCCGGGCGCACCCGGCTCCGGCGCGGGTGCTACGAGCCGCTTGAGGCGGCGGCGCAACACTTCATCCATCGCCGCCGTATCATCACGCGCCCCCAGCCCGTCCTCGCCGCGCACCACGAAATGCCGGTAGTCGGCCTTCTTCGCCAGCCCGTCCTCAAACACGACCATCGAGCCGACCTGGTGCGTGCCCTGCGTGTGCGAGATGTCGTAGCCCTCGATACGTAGCGGCGCGCGGGGCAGGTCAAGCCCCACACGCAACTCCTCGAGCGCCTGGGAGCGCTCCGTGATGTCGCCCGCCCGGGCCAACTTGTGACGCTGGAGCGCCTGCGCCGCATTCGTCTTCACCGTCTCCATCAGCTGCGCCTTCGGCCCGCGCTGCGGGGTCTTGATCGCCACCTTCGCCCCGCGCAGCTCGGTCAGCCACGAGGCGATCGTGGCGGCGTCGTCGGGCATGGTGGGCACCCAGATCTCGCGCGGGAGGGCCGATGCGGCCGTGTGGTCGACGTCGTCCACAGACCTGGCGCGCGACTTCGCCTTCCCGCCCGTGTGCTCGCCGTACACCTGCACCAGCAGGTGGTTCACCAGGCCCTCGGCTCCCTCGTCCTCGATCGCGGAGATCCAGCCGCGCTGGCCGCGAATCCGCCCGCCGCGCACGTAAAACACCTGCACCGAGGCCTCCAGCTCGTCAAACACGAGCCCAAAGACATCGGCGTCCACGTCCGCATCCAGCACCACGGTGTTGCGCTCGGCCACCACCTCGAGTGCCCGCACGTCGTCGCGCAACCGGGCCGCGCGCTCGAAGTCAAGATCGGCGGAGGCCGCCGCCATCTCCTTCTTCTTCTGCGAGATGAGGTCCTCCCCCGTGCCGTCAAGGAAGCGCACCATCTGCCGCGCGATGTCCCGGTGCTCGTCGCCGCTCACCCGCCCCACGCACGGGGCCGAACACTTGCCGATGTAGCCCAGCAGGCACGGGCGTCCCGAGCGCTCTGCCCCGCGAAACACGCCCGCCGAACACGAACGTATCGGGAACACGCGCAAGAGCTGGTCGAGCGAATCGCGCACCGCCCACACCTTCGTATACGGCCCGTAGTAGCGGTTCCCACGCCGGTGAGCGTTACGGGTGACCATCACCCGCGGGAACTCCTCGCTCATCGTGATCGCCAGGTACGGGTAGGACTTGTCGTCGCGGTACATGACGTTGAAGCGCGGCGTGAACTCCTTGATCCACGAATACTCCAGCGTCAGCGCCTCGATCTCGGAGGCGACCACCACCCACTGCACCCGCACCGCCGTGAACACCATCTGGCGCGTGCGCGGGTGGAGCAACGCCGGATCCTGGAAGTAGTTCTGCAGGCGCTGGCGCAGGTTCTTGGCCTTGCCCACGTAGATGACCCGTTCGTCATCGTCGATAAAACGATAGACGCCCGGGTCCCTGGGAATATCGCCCGTCTTCGGGCGATAGCTTTCCGGATTGGCCATCTACAAGGTTCCCGCCTTATCCAAGATCGGCTTGAGGTAGTGGCCCGTGTGCGAGTCGGCCACCATGGCCACCTGTTCCGGCGTGCCCTCGGCGACGACGAGCCCGCCGCCCTTGCCGCCCTCCGGCCCCAGGTCGATCACCCAGTCGGCCGACTTGATGACGTCAAGGTTGTGTTCGATGACGATGATCGTATTGCCCTTATCCGCCAGCTCTTGCAGCACGCCGAGCAGCTTGCGCACGTCCTCAAAGTGCAAGCCGGTGGTCGGCTCGTCGAGCATGTAGACCGTGCGGCCCGTGGAGCGCCGGTGGAGTTCGGAGGCAAGCTTGACCCGCTGGGCCTCGCCTCCCGAGAGCGTGGTGGCCGGCTGGCCGAGCTTGATGTAGCCCAGACCCACGTTCTCCAGCACTTCGAGGTACTTGGTGATGCGGGTGACCGAGCCGAAGAACTCGCGCGCCTGCGAGATGGTCATGTCGAGCACCTCGGCCACGTTCTTGCCCTTGTAGTGCACCTCCAGGGTCTCGCGGTTGTAGCGCGTGCCGTGGCACACCTCGCACGGCACGTACACGTCAGGCAGGAAGTTCATCTCGATCTTCAGCGTGCCGTCCCCGGAGCAGGACTCGCAGCGCCCGCCCTTGACGTTGAAGGAGAAGCGCCCGGGCCCGTACCCGCGCACCTTCGCCTCCTCCGTCTCGGCAAACAGCTTGCGGATCGGGTCCCACATGCCGGTGTACGTGGCCGGGTTCGAGCGCGGGGTGCGCCCGATCGGCGACTGGTCCACGTGAACCACCTTGTCAAACTCCGCCAGGCCCTTGACCTTGCCGTGCTTGCCGGGCAACGTCTGGGCGCGGTTAAGCTTGTTGGCCAGCACCCGGTACAAGATCGTGTTAACGAGTGAGGACTTGCCCGATCCGGACACGCCCGTCACTGCCGTCATGACGCCGATCGGGAACTTCACGTCGATGCCGCGCAGGTTGTTCTCCCGCGCGCCCGTCACCTCGATCTGCTTGGTCTTGTACACGCGACGCCGGCTCGTGGGCACCGCGATCTCCCGCGCGCCCTTGAGGTAGGCGCCCGTCAGCGACTCTTCGCAGTCCACGATTCCAGCCGGCTCGCCCGAATAGACGATGTGGCCGCCGTGCTCGCCGGCGCGCGGGCCGATGTCCACCACCCAGTCCGCCGCCCGGATCGTGTCCTCATCATGTTCGACGACGACGAGCGTGTTACCCAGATCCCGCAGGCGTAGCAGGGCGGAGAGCAGCTTCTCATTGTCGCGCTGGTGCAGGCCGATCGACGGCTCGTCGAGTACATAGAGCACGCCCACCAACCCCGCGCCGATTTGGGTGGCCAGGCGGATACGCTGGGCCTCACCACCTGAGAGCGATCCCGCGGAGCGTGACATCGTGAGGTAGTCCAGGCCCACGTTGACCAGGAAGGTGAGCCGGGCCAGGATCTCCTTAAGGACGGCGTCGGCGATCTTGCGCTCGCGCTGCCCGAGCTCGATGTGCGACAGGTAGTCGAGCGCGTCCACGATCGACAGCTCGGTCAGCTCAAAGATGTTGAGCTCCCCCACCCGCACCGCGAGCACCTCGGGGCGAAGGCGCGCTCCCCCGCACACCTCGCACGTGACCTCGCGCATGAAGCCCTCGTACCGTTCGCGCGACCACTCCGAGCTGGTCTCATCGTGCTTGCGTTTGACGAAGTGCAACACGCCCTCGAAGCCCGTGGAGTAAACCTTCTCCCGGCCCCAGCGGTTGCGGTAGGTCATCTTGACCTTGTAATCCAGACCGTGCAAGATCGCGTCCCGCGCCTCGCCCGACAGGTCCTTCCACCGCGTGTTGAGGTCGAATCCGAGCTGCTCACCCAGGCCCTCGAGCTGGCGCATATGGTAGTCGCGAGCCGGGCCGGACGCCGTCGTGGTCCACGGAATGATCGCACCCTCTTCCAGCGTCATGTCCTCATCCGCAATCACCAGGTCTTCCGAAACCTGCACCGTGTAGCCGATGCCATCGCACGCCGGGCACGAGCCGTAGGGGGCGTTGAAGGAGAACGTGCGCGGCTCGATCTCCTCGATCTCCAGCACGTGGTCATTCGGGCAGGAGCGGTACTCGGAGAACTTCCGCTCGCGCTCCGGATCGTCCGCATCCCGGTCCACGAACTCGACGATGAGCCGCCCGTCGGCCAGCCGCAGCGCGGTCTCCACCGAGTCATTGAGGCGCGAACGCATGCCCTCGCGAATCGCGAGCCGGTCCACCACCACGTCGATGTTGTGCTTCTTCGTCTTGGCCAGCGTGGGCGGATCGGTGAGCCGCACCTGCTGTCCATCCACCCGCGCGCGCGAATACCCGTCCGCGCTCAGCGTGCGGAACACGTCCGCGTGCTCACCCTTGCGGCCGCGAATGACCGGCGCGAGGATCTGGAAGCGCGTGCCCTCATCCAACTGCAGCAGGCGATCGACGATCTTCTCCGCGCTCTGCGCCTCAATCCTCTCCCCGCACACCGGACAATACTGTGTGCCCGCGCGCGCGTACAGCAGACGCAGGTAGTCGTAGACCTCCGTAATCGTGCCCACCGTGGAGCGCGGGTTGCGGTTGGTGGATTTTTGGTCGATCGACACCGCGGGCGACAGGCCCTCAATGAAATCCACATCCGGCTTGTCCATCTGCCCGAGGAACTGGCGTGCGTACGCCGACAGCGACTCGACATAGCGGCGCTGGCCCTCGGCAAAAATCGTGTCGAACGCCAGGGAGGACTTCCCCGAGCCGGACAGGCCCGTGAACACCACCATCTTGTCGCGTGGAATCTCCAACGAGACGTTCTTCAGGTTGTGTTCGCGGGCGCCTTGAATGCGAATGTCGTCATGCACGACCTCAGTCTAAACAATGCCTCCGACACAATCGAACGCTTGTTTGACGTTTTTGCCACAGCCCGCCCCTTGACCACTCCACTAGAATGAGCGCATGGCAATTTACGCGATTCGATACACCTACGTCAGCGATACCGAGGCGCTCGCCGCCGTGCGCCCCAAGCACCGCGAGTTCCTCAAGTCCCTTTTCGACGACGGCGTGCTCCTCGCCTCCGGCCCCCTCGAGGGCAACCGTGCGCTCATCATTGTGGAGGCCGACGACGCTGTCGCCGCACTCGCGCTCGTCGATGCGGACCCGTTCAACCAGGCTTCCCTCATCACCGACCGCGAAGCCCTCGAGTGGACCCAAGTTTATGGCCCTTGGGCTTAAGCGTTTCCTTCGTCCTGACTTCCTCCTGACGGGCATCATCACCGCCCTCATTTTGGGCCTGGTGGTGCCCGTCCCGGAACGCCACATCTCCTGGCTCTCGGAGCTGGCCGATATCGGTGTGGGCATGGTCTTCCTTGTCTACGGCATGCGCCTGCGCACCAGCGAGGTCATCGAGGGCATGCGCAACATCAAGTTGCAGGTGTCCGTGCTCGTGGCCACCTACGTTATCTTCCCGCTCGTTGGTCTGGCCATGTATTACACGCTGGGCGGGATCATCGGGGCGTCCTTCGCCACGGGCCTGCTCTACCTCAGCCTGTTGCCCTCGACCGTACAGTCCTCGGTGACCTTCGTGTCGATCGCGCGCGGTGACATCGGGGCGGCAGTGTGTTCCGCGACCGTGTCCAACATCCTGGGCATGTTCCTCTCCCCGCTCCTCGTATTGCTCTTCATGAACCTCGAGGACGCCCACACCGGCGGCATCGAATCCGTGCTCCTCAAGCTTCTGCTGCCGTTCATCATTGGCCAGCTACTCCAGCCGCGCCTGGGCGACTGGATGCGCGCCCACCGCAACATCACCAAGTACACGGACAACTGCGCCATCATCCTCGTGGTCTTCGTGGCGGTGCTCAAGGCCACGGCCGACAACGCCTGGAGCTCGGTCACGCTCGGCGGCTTCATCGTGCTCTTTATCGTCCTCAGCGCCATGCTCGCCATCATGCTGGCAGTGACCTGGTACGGCGGCAAGCCCCTGCACTTCAAGCGCCCCCAGCGCATCGTGCTACTGATGTGCGGCTCGAAGAAGTCGCTCGCCACCGGCCTTCCCATGGCCAAGGCGCTCTTCGACCCGGCAATCGTGGGTGCCGTGGTCGTGCCCGTCATCATCTTCCACCAGATCCAGCTGATGGTGTGTGCGATGATCGCGCGCCGGCTCGGCGACCAGGCGGAGGCGGAGGAAGCCGCGGCGTCGTCGTCGTGAAGCGCTTAGCCCTCGGCGCGCTCGGCCTGCTCGGGCTCGCCAATACTCGGCTTGCGGCGCTCACGCGGCTCGATGCTAGCCGCCTTGACCGCCGGGGTCTCCTGGCCCGCGTACTTGCGCGAGCCGATCAGGGAGGCGACCACGGTGATAAGGATCGCCCCCAGGATCACGCCCACCGACACGCCGATCGTAGGCTCGGGGATCGCGGTCAGAATGTCGTAGCCATGAAACGCGTGCACGAGTAGCTTGAGTGCAATGAAGCCGAGGATGACAGCCAGGCCGTAGTGGAGGTAAATGAGGCGTTCAAGCAGCCCGTCCACCAGGAAGAACAGCTGGCGCAACCCGAGCAGGGCGAACGCATTCGCCGAGAAGACGATGAACGGCTCGCGGGTGAGGCCGAAAATTGCGGGGATCGAATCGAGCGCGAACATGAGGTCGATCGTGCCCACCGTGATGATGCATAGCATGAGCGGCGTGATCCACGTCTTGCCACTGCGGCGGACCAACAGGCGGTCGCCCACGTAGCCGTCAGTCACGTTCGCCACCCGAGCAACCATCCGGGTGACAAGAGTCGGCTCATAGCCCTCCTCGCCCGCGTGGTCATGCGCCTTGCGCTTGCGGCCCTCCTGAATCCCGTCAATCACCTGCTTGATCGCCGTGTACAGCATCCACGCCCCGAAGATGAAGAACACCCAGATAAAACTCTCAATGAGCTTGGCGCCAATAAGGATGAAGATGAGGCGCAACACGAGCGCGATGATGATGCCATACAGCAACACCTTCTGCTGATAAATGCGCGGCACCTGGAAGGAAGCGATGATGATAATGAAGACGAAAATGTTGTCCAGCGACAGGGAGTATTCGGTGAGGTAACCCGCGAAAAACTCGGTGGCAAACGTGCCGCCGTGACGCAGGTAGGTCAAGACGCCGAACACGAGCGCGAGCGACACGTAGAACGCAGTCCACCGCGCGGCCTCCCCCAGGGTGGGCTCATGCGCACGGCGCACGTGCCCAAACAGGTCCACCGCAATGAGTCCCACCACGATCACGCCGAGCAGCACCCACTCCCACGGAGCCACATGCATCTGAGATGCGACGGGTGCGGTGTAAATGAGCGTTGAAGCCAACACGGTATGCCTTTCCGGTACGAACGATCAGGTACCGGAGGTCTCTTCCCGCCTGACGAATCAGGCCGCGGCCCGGGCGTGACGCCGTACTGACGAACCGTTATTGAGTGGGAGTACTCCCCTCCGTCTCAGTCGATCCTAGCGTACGCGGCCCGCCCGGCGAACGCTGCGCCCGCGTGGGGTGGACAACACCCGGGGCCTACGCCTTCTCGATCTGGCGCAGTTCCTTCTTCACATCCAGGATCTCGTCACGCAGCCGGGCCGCCAGCTCGAACTGCAACTGCTCAGCGGCCGCGTGCATCTGCTCGGTGAGGTCCTCAAGCAGCTGGTGGATCTCCCGCCCGTCCTTCGGCAGGCGCTCGGAGATCGAGGCCTCCTTGCGGTAGCCACCCTCGAGCAGGGTTTCGGTGTCCACGTCTTCGCGCGCGAGCATGTCGGTGACGTCCGAGATTCTCTTCCGCAGCGGCGCCGGGTCGATCCCGTGCTCGGTGTTGTAGGCGATCTGCTTTTCCCGACGCCGGTTCGTCTCGTCAATCGCCTCCTTCATGTTCGGCGTGATCGTGTCGGCATACATGTGCACCTGCCCCGACACGTTACGCGCGGCGCGCCCGATCGTCTGGATGAGCGAGGTGGTGGAGCGCAAGAATCCCTGCTTGTCGGCGTCGAGAATCGCCACGAGGGAGACCTCGGGCAGGTCGAGGCCCTCGCGCAGGAGGTTGATCCCCACAAGCACGTCGAACTTGCCCAGTCGCAGCTCGCGCAGGAGCTCGACGCGGCGCAGCGTGTCGACGTCAGAGTGGAGGTATTCGACCTTGATGCCGCGCTCGGCCATGTAGTCGGTGAGGTCCTCGGCCATCTTCTTCGTCAGCGTGGTGACGAGCACGCGCTCGTCACGCGCCGTTCGGATGCGGACCTCCTCCAGCAGGTCGTCAATCTGGCCCTTCGTGGGCTTGACGATGATTTCCGGGTCCACCAGGCCAGTGGGGCGAATAATCTGCTCCACCCAGCCATCCGACTTCTCCAGCTCGTACTTGCCGGGGGTGGCCGACAGGTAGACGGTCTGCCCGATGCGCTCCAAGAACTCATCCCACTTCAGCGGCCGGTTGTCCATCGCCGAGGGGAGCCGGAAGCCGTAATCGACCAGCGTGCGCTTGCGCGACATATCGCCCTCGTACATCGCCCCGATCTGCGGCACGGTCACATGCGATTCGTCGATGACCAGCACGAAGTCCTCCGGGAAAAAGTCCAGGAGCGTGTTTGGCGGGGTGCCCGGGCCGCGGCCGTCGATGTGGCGCGAGTAGTTCTCGATCCCCGCGCACGATCCCAGGTTGCGCATCATTTCCAGGTCGAAGGTGGTGCGCATCTCCAGGCGCTGGGCCTCGAGCAACTTGCCCTGCTCGCGCAAAACCTCCAGCCGCTCGTCGAGCTCCTCCTTGATCGAAGCCATCGCACGCTCCATGCGCTCCGGGCCCGCCACGTAATGGGAGGCGGGGAAGATGTGTGCGTGGTCGGTTTCGCGGATGACGTGGCCGGTGAGCGGGTGAAGCAGAGAGATCGAGTCGACCTCGTCGCCAAAAAACTCGATGCGCACGGCCAGCTCCTCGTAGACGGGGATGATCTCCACCGTGTCCCCACGCACGCGGAACGTGCCGCGCGTGAACGCCATGTCGTTGCGCGTGTATTGCATCTGAATGAACTGCTTGAGCAGCTGATCGCGATCTAGCTGATCGCCCACCTTCAACTGGACCATCCGGTCCACGTACTCCTGCGGGGTGCCGAGACCGTAGATGCAGGACACGGAGGCGACCACCACCACGTCCCGCCTGGTCAGCAACGAGTTCGTGGCTGAGTGGCGCAGTCGTTCCACCTCGTCGTTAATCGAGGAATCCTTCTCGATGAACGTGTCCGACTGCGGCACGTAGGCTTCGGGCTGGTAGTAGTCGTAGTAGGAGACGAAGTACTCTACCGCGTTGTTCGGCAACAGCTCGCGGAACTCCGCGGCCATCTGCGCCGCCAGGGTCTTGTTCGGCTCGAGGATGAGGGTGGGGCGCTGAATCTGTTCGATCAGCCACGCCGTGGTGGCCGACTTACCCGTTCCCGTGGCGCCGAGCAGAACCACGTCCGATTCACCATTGTTGATCCGCTCGGCCAGCTCCTTGATCGCTTGCGGCTGATCGCCCGAGGGCGTGTACTCGGAAATGACTTCAAACGGAGCATCCTGGCGGACGATATCGGTGATAGGTCGCATGCCCTCAGGGTAGCGCCTTCCTCCGACAATTAATATTGGCCACCTGACAGGTTCGCCCGTAGGTCAAGGGCGGGGTTGGCCAGACGCCACGACGAGCCCTGCCAGACCCAGCCGGCGCGCACCATCGCCTCCTCGCTGCCGGTGACTGCGAGCCCTGCCTCCGCGCGCGGGCGCACCCCGTGGTAGCGCAGGCGGTCGAGCTGCAGGCCGACGTCGTCGTTGACGGCGAGCGCCGGGTCCCACGGCCGCGCCGGGCTCCAGGTGCCCGAGCGTAGATTCTCGGCAAAAGGTAGCACCCAGCCCTCCCACGCGGCCATAGCAGCTGACTCCAGGCTCGCCTCGTCGGATTCGTTGACGATGACGAGGTCGCTGATGTCGGCCCGCTCCTCGTCGCTGGACTGAGCGGCGATGCGGGCGCGGGCGTCGGCCTCGGACATGCCGCGGGTGAGCAGCAGGCGCTCGGCGCGCACCTCCGGCGCCGCCGCGATGGAGACGTTGGCAACCATCTCGAACTCACGGCCGTAGCCAGCGAGCAACGGGATATCATAGACGATCACTCCGTCCGGATCTTCACGACGAGCCCCCGCGATCTGCTCGTCCACGCTCGCCCAGATCGCGGGGTGCGTGATGTCGTCAAGGGCCTGGCGTTCGGCCGGGTCGGCGAAGACGATGTCGGCCAGGGCCTGCCGGTTGAGCGCGCCGCCATCCAGCACGCGCTCCCCCCAACGATCGGCGATCTGCGCGAGCGCCGGGCTGCCCGGTTCGAGGATGGCGCGCGCCGTGCGGTCGGCGTCGATGACGCGCGCTCCAAGCCCCGCCCAGATGGTAGCCACGTGCGACTTGCCCGACCCGATCCCGCCGGTGAGCGCAAGCGTCAGCATGGTTATTCCCCCGCGATCTCGAGCAGTAAGTCCACCAAGGCCGCACCGTCGTCAAGGGAGAAGTGCTCCTGCGGTGGCAGGTGGAGGAAGCCAGCGCGGGCCGAATTCTGGATCGCCGTGAACATCACCGTGTTGCACACGTACAGCCCCGCGCTGCGCGACTCCTCAAGCGGGAAGCCGGCTTCGCGGGCCCGGGTGATCATCTCCTTGAACGGCAGCGTAGTCTCCAGCGCGAGCGGAGCGCCGGCGTCGACCTCCTCCCCCGTAGCGATAAAGCCGGAGTTATCAGCAACCCGGGCATCCCGACGGTTCATCGCGAAGCGTTCGATCGTGGGAACCGTGCGGTCGGCCGCGAGGCCAAGGGCAATGTGGACGTCGAAAGCGCCGAGCTCGGCCACGCGGGCGCGGGCGGCACCGTACTCAACCGGCAGGATCTCGACCGTCAGCTCGTCCGCGCGCTGCCACTCCTCCCGCACGAGCCGCGCCACGTGCTCAGTGGGATTGAAGGAATTCGTGTGAAATGGCCCGAAGGCGGTGAGCAAGATTCGCATGCACCCAGCTTACGTGCCGCGCAAACAAAAACTGGGGAGCACCCCACGGTGCTCCCCAGCCAGTTGCTCTAGCTTGTCAGCTGATGCTTAGTTGCCCGTCAGCTTCTCGCGCAGAGCGGCGAGCGCCTCATCGGACGCAAGCGTGCCAGCGGAGTCGTTACCGGACGAGAACGAAGTCGGAGCGGCCTCGGCCGGAGCGGAAGAATCGCCCGCGGCAGCGGCCTCGGCGTCGGCCTCCATGTGAGCCATGACCTGCTTCTTGTGAGCAATCCAGCGCTCCTCGGCCTTCGCGTACTCGGCCTCCCAGGCAGCCTGGTTCTCCTCGTAGCCCTCGAGCCACTCGTTCGCCTCGGGGTCGAAGCCCTCCGGGTACTTGTAGTTGCCCTCCTCGTCGTACTCGGCAGTCATGCCGTACAGCGACGGATCGAAGTCCTCCGAGTGCGGGTCCACGCCCTCGTTCGCCTGCTTGAGCGACAGGGAGATGCGACGACGCTCAAGATCGATGTCGATGACCTTGACGAAGACCTCGTCGCCCACCTTGGCAACCTGCTCCGGCAGGTCGATGTGGCGCTGCGCCAGCTCCGAAATGTGAACCAGGCCCTCGATGCCGTCCTCCACGCGAACGAACGCACCGAACGGGACCAGCTTGGTCACGCGGCCAGGAACAACCTGACCGATGTGGTGGGTGCGGGCGAAGGTCTGCCACGGATCTTCCTGGGTGGCCTTGAGCGACAGGGAGACGCGCTCGCGGTCCATGTCCACATCCAGCACCTCGACCGTGACCGGGGTGCCGACCTCGACAACCTCGGACGGGTGGTCGATGTGCTTCCAGGACAGCTCGGAGACGTGCACGAGGCCGTCCACGCCGCCCAGGTCAACGAACGCACCGAAGTTAACGATCGAGGACACGACGCCCTCACGAACCTGGCCCTTCTGCAGGGTGTCGAGGAAGTGCGCGCGGATCTCGGACTGGCTCTGCTCCAGCCAGGAGCGGCGGGAAAGAACAACGTTGTTGCGGTTCTTGTCCAGCTCAATGATCTTCGCCTGGAGCTCACGGCCGATGTAGGGCTGCAGGTCGCGCACGCGACGCATCTCCACGAGCGAGGCCGGGAGGAAGCCGCGCAGGCCGATGTCGAGGATGAGGCCGCCCTTGACGACCTCGATGACCGTGCCGGTCACGACGCCGTCGGCTTCCTTGATCTCCTCGATCTTGTCCCACGCACGCTCGTACTGCGCACGCTTCTTCGACAGGAGAAGACGACCCTCCTTGTCCTCCTTCTGGAGAACGAGAGCCTCGATCTGGTCACCAACTTCGACAACATCATCGGGATCGATGTCGTGCTTGATGGAAAGTTCCTTGGAGGGGATAACACCCTCGGTCTTGTAGCCGATGTCGAGCAGGACCTCATCCCGATCGACCTTGACTACGGTTCCTTCAACGATGTCGCCATCGTTGAAGTACTTGATGGTTTCGTCGACAGCGGCGATGAGATCTTCTTCGGTGCCGATGTCGTTGATTGCGACCTCAGTGGAGGTCTGGTTGTTAGTTGTCATAGAGTTGGTGACTCCGGATTATATGATTGTTACGGACATGGTGCCGGGCGGCACCACCTGCCAAGTTTACGGGGAAAAACCGCCGTGATTCAAGCGGACTTGCGGGCCTAAATGCCGAATTGACCACAGCGTCAGTGGGCCGCGTCGCGCCAGTTGCGCCCCACCCCCACGCTCACCGACAGCGGCACCGAGAGCTCCGCCGCCTTCGCCATCTCCTCGCGCACGATCTGCTCCACCTGCTCGGCCTCGGAGGCCTTGACCTCGAGCACGAGTTCGTCATGTACCTGGAGCAAGACGCGCGAGGCCAGGCCCGCGCTTGCGAGCGCCTCGTGGACGGCGACCATCGCGAACTTGATGATGTCCGCCGCCGACCCCTGGATGGGGGCGTTCAGTGCCATGCGTTCGGCCGCCTCGCGCACCTGCCGGTTAGGGTTGTCCAGCCCCGGCAGGTAACGACGCCGCCCCCAGATCGTGGACGTGTAGCCGTCCTTGCGCGCCTGGGAGACGACGGCGGTGAGGTACTGGCGCACCTTGCCAAATCGGGCGTCGTAATCCTTCATGAGCGCCTCGGCCTCTGGCACGGTGATGTGGAGCTGCTGGGAGAGCCCGTAGGAGGACAGGCCGTAGGCGAGCCCGTAGCTCATCGCCTTGATCTTCGAGCGCTGCTCGCCCGTGACCGACTCCTGCGGCACGCCGAACACGCGCGAGGCCACGAAGCTGTGCAGGTCCGTGCCCTGGCGGAAGGCGTCGATGAGGTCCGCGTCCCCCGACAGGTGCGCCATGAGGCGCATCTCGATCTGGGAATAATCGGCCGTCATCACGTAGTCATAGCCCTCACCCGGCACGAAGACGCCGCGGATCTGGCGGCCCTCCTCCGTGCGGGCGTGGATGTTCTGCAAGTTCGGATCCGTGGAGGACAGTCGGCCGGTGGCCGCCACGGTCTGTTGGTAGGTGGTGTGGATCCGGCCCGACATCACAGAGCGCTGCAGGCCCTCCACCGATTGGCGCAGCTTGAGCGCATCCCGGTGCTCGAGCAGGCCGGCCAGGAACTCCTGGGCGGACAGCGCCACGTCATCCTCCCGGTGGGCGATCTTCGCCAGGAGCTCAGCCAGCGCGTCCGCGTTCGTGGTATAGCCAGACTTCGTCTTCTTCGTCACCGGCAGCTTCATGCGCTCAAAGAGCACCTCTTGCAGTTGCTTGGGGCTGGAGAGGTTGACCGAGTCATCGCCGATGGCCTCATGCGCCTTGCGGGCTGCGTCCTCCACGCGCGTGTTGAAGGCGTGGTAGAGCGATTCAAGCAGGTCCTCATCCACCGCTATGCCCACGCTCTCCATCTCGAACAACACCTTGGCCACCGACAGCTCCAGCGCCATGAGCGCGCCCTCCGGATCTGCCTTACGCAGGTCCTGATCGAAGGCGTCGCGCAGATCGAGCAGCACGCCCGCGCGCTGGGCCGTGGCTGAGTGGACAATCGCGCCATCCGCACCGATACCCAGCGTGTCATCTTCAGCCGCGGCGATATCCACGGCCAGGTAACGCTGGGCGAGGTCGGTCAAGTCATACGCACGCTGGTCCGGGTGGAGCAGGTAGGCGCCGATCTCCGTATCCCCGACAACGCCGGCCAGGCTCACCCCCACGCCCTTCCACGCGTGGGCCAGGCCCTTCGTGCCGTGCCCCACCTTGGGCTGATCCGCGTCCTCAAGGAAGGCCACGAGCGCCTCCTCGTCCGCCGCGTCGAGCCCGGCCCGGTCCCCGTAGTACACGTGGTGATCGGCAGAGGCCACCGCGTAGCCTGCCACATCGCCCCGCATGGGGCGCCGGTCCCCGTCAATCTCAATACCCCACGGGCCCTCGTGCCCGGCCAAAAACTCTTCAAACGGCACGCTGCCCGCCGCGACCAGCGTGGCCTCCACCGCAGGCTCGGACGCCACCGCTTCCTCCCCGCCGCGCATCGGCAGCTCGCGCAACACCCGCTCGCGCAGGCGCGTGAAGTCAAGCGTGTCGAACAGTTCGTGCATCTCCTCGCGAGCAACGCCCACCGGGCGCAACTCGTCAAAGTCCTCCACAATCGGCAGGTCCCGCACCAGGGTGTTGAGCGCGCGGTTACGGCGCACCATCTCCACGTTCTCCCGCAGGTTCGCCCCCGTCTTGCCACCGATCTCATCGGCGTGCTCGAGCAGGTTCTCCAGGCCCCCGTAGTGGTTGAGCCACTTCGCCGCAGTCTTCGCACCCCACAGCGGCACGCCCGGGATGTTATCGGCTCCCTCCCCCACCAGCGCCGCCAGATCCGAATACAGCTCCGGCTTCACGCCCGCCTTCGCCTCGATCCCCGCCGGATCGAGCACCGCCATCTGCGAGCGTGGCATCGGGTAGACCAGCGTGATCGCGTCATCCACCAGCTGGTACGTATCCTTATCACCGGAGGAGATAAAGACCTTCATCCCCCGCTCTTCGCCGCGCGTGGCCAGGGTTGCCACGATGTCATCGGCCTCGAAGTCCTCCACCGTCAGCCACGCCACGCCCAGCACGTCCAGCACCTGCTGGATCACCGAGATCTGGCCCTTGAACTCCTGCGGGGTCTCGGCACGCCCGCCCTTGTACTCCGCGTACTGGCGCGTGCGGAACGTACCGCCCGGCAGGTCAAAAGCCACCGCCACGTGCGTGGGCTGGTAGTCACCAACCAGCTTGAGCAAGGTGGAAGTAAAGCCGTGCACGGCGTTCGTGTACTGGCCCTGCGCCGTCAAAAAGGAATCGGCGGGCAGCGCGAAGAACGAGCGGAATGCCAGCGAGTGGCCATCGAGCAGAAGCAGAGTTTCTTGATTCACGCCACCAGCCTATCGCGGACCACCGACAAACATGACGGTTCACCCTGCGCGCCCTTGCTACGCTGGCACCATGACCACACTCGACAAGACCCTCGCCATCACAGTCGAGGCCCACACAGCCGATATCTGCACCGTCTCCATGCCCACCGCCCACGCTCACCAGCCCTACGGCGTCGTGCACGGGGGCATCAACGGGGTGCTGGTCGAGCACGCTGGATCACTCCTCGCGCTCACGAACGCCCCCGAAGGCAAGATCGCGGTGGGCACCGAGCTGTCCGTCTCGCACGTGGCGCCCAACGCCACCGCCCTGGTGCGTGCCACGGCGCGCGTCCTCAAAGTAACGCGCTCGTCCGTCATCACCTCGGTGATCGTCTCGGACGAGCGCGGGGAGATGACCGCCGCCGGGCGGCTCACTTGCGTGTTTATCAGCGCCTAGGCTACTTCTGGCCCACCTGCTCGACGACGGCGTCCGCAACCTCGCGCATGGTCAGGCGCCGATCCATCGACGTCTTCTGGATCCACCTAAACGCCTCCGGCTCCGTCAGGCCCATCTTCTCCTGGAGCAGGCCCTTGGCCTGGTCCACGCGCTTGCGGGTCTCAAACTTATCCGTCAGCGAGGACACCTCGCTCTCCAGCGAGGCGATCTCCTGCGAACGCGAGAGCGCGATCTCGACCGCCGGGATGAGGTGTTCCGGGGTGAAGGGCTTGACCACGTAGGCCATCGCACCCGCGTCGCGCGCCCGCTCCACAAGCTCGCGCTGGGAGAATGCCGTGAGCATGACGATCGCAATCTGCTGCTCGGACAGGATCTTCTCCGCCGCAGTCAGTCCGTCCATGCCGGGCATCTTCACGTCCATGACGATGAGGTCCGGGTTGTACTCGGCTGCTAGCTCAACAGCCTCATCCCCCGAGGCACCCTCGGCCACCACCGTGTAGCCGGCATCCTGCAGGGTCTCTACAATGTCCAGGCGAATGAGGGTCTCATCTTCAACCACGAGCACCCGCACAGTTGCAGGATCCGTGTCCGCCTCAATCTTCTCCACCCGGCGCCCGGCTACTTCCTCATTCACGACTTCCTCCGATCTCTTCCCGCTCGCCGCGGCTCACACCAATCTTACAAAGTGGCAGGCGACGGCGCGTGCATTTACCCTAAGTGCTCCCGGCGGGACTCGAACCCGCATGCCTTTCGGCGCTGCATTTTGAGGGCAGTGTGTCTGCCAATTCCACCACAGGAGCGTGCGACCTCACCTTACAGCAAGGCCGCTTCATCCCCGCAAAATGCGGAGATTCGTCACATCGCCGAGGCGAAGGTCTCCCCCATCTTGTGCACCCGGATTGTGTTCGTGGAGCCCACCTTGCCGGCGGGCATGCCCGACACGACGACGACCCGGTCCCCGTCCACCGCGTAGCCGCGGTCGCGCAGGGCGTGGTCGACCTGCTCGATCATGTGGTCGGTGTCCTCCACCTCGGGCACGATGATCGTCTGGGTTCCCCACGTGAGCGCCAGCTGCTGGCGGATGTCATTGTTCGGGGTGAAGACCAGCAGCGGGATGCGGGCGCGCAGGCGGGCCATGCGCCGCGCTGTCTGGCCCGAAGAGGTAAATACCGCCAGGTACTTCACGCCAAGCGCCTCGCCGATGTCCATCGCCGATCGGGTGATGACGCCGTTGCGGGTGCGGTGAAGGTTGCCGATCGTGGGGATCGACTCCAGCCCGTGCTCTTCGGTGTACTGGATGATGGAGGCCATCGTCTGCACGCACACAATCGGGTACTTGCCCACCGAGGTCTCGCCCGAGAGCATGACCGCGTCCGCGCCGTCGAGGATCGCGTTCGCGCAGTCCGAGGTCTCGGCGCGCGTGGGCGTGGGGGCGGTGATCATCGACTCGAGCACCTGGGTGGCCACGATCACCGGCTTGGCGTTGCGGCGCGCAATGTTGATGGCGCGCTTTTGCACGATCGGCACCTGCTGGAGCGGGAGCTCCACGCCCAGGTCGCCACGAGCGACCATGATGCCGTCAAACGCGGTGACGATCTCCTCTAGAGCGGTGACCGCCTGCGGCTTTTCGATCTTCGCAATGACCGGGATGCGGCGGCCGACCATGTCCATGACCTGGTGGACGTCCTTCACGTCCTCCGCCGAGCGCACGAAGGACAGCGCGCAGATGTCCGCGCCGTAATTCAGCGCCCACTCCAGGTCCACCTTGTCCTTCTCCGACAACGCGGGGACGGACACGGCCACACCGGGGAGGTTGACGCCCTTGTTGTTCGACACGGTTCCGCCGATAACCACCTCGGTGGTGACCTCCGGGCCATCCACCGACACGACTCGCACCTGGACTTTGCCGTCGTCGATCAGAATGAGATCGCCCGGGCTGCAGTCACCCGGCAGGCCCTTGAACGTGGTGGAGACCAGGTCCTTATCACCCGGCACGTCCTCCGTGGTGATCGTGAAAATATCGCCCTGCTCGAGGAGGACGGGGCCCGATTCGAACGTGCCGAGGCGGATCTTCGGACCCTGCAGGTCAACGAGGATCGCAACAGCCGCCCCGAGTTCGTCCGCCGCCTCGCGCACCATGTCGATTCGCTGCTCGTGCTCGGCGTGCGTGCCGTGAGAGGCGTTAATGCGGGCGACGTTCATGCCCGCCTTGACGAGTTCGACTATTCGCTCTTTGGTGTCGGTGGCTGGACCTAACGTACAAACAATTTTTGCTCTGCGCATGGCCTCCATCCTACCCGATTAAGCTCGCCTTCGAAGAGCCGAGGCTAGTCGTGTTCGGCGGGCGAGGTGGATGCGGGTCCGACGACGCCGTCCGCCCCGGTCTCCTCGGACGCGGGCTCGCTGCCTTCCGCCTCCTCGCCGGCGGACTCCACCTGTTCGGGCGCGCGGCCGGGCAAATGGATATCGCCCAGCTCGGGCCGGGTACGGTGGAGCTTGGTGAGCACGAGGAAGCCAAGGATGGCGGCCGCGAGCACGATGAGCGACGTCCACACGTTCAGCCGCAGGCCCGCAACGATCTGAGCCGTGTCGATCCGCATGTTCTCGATCCACATCCGGCCGAGCACGTAGAGGATGACATACATGAGGGTGGTCTGCCCGCCCTTGAAGCGGAACTTCTTCTCCAGGGCGATAAGGATCCCCGCCATCGCCACGCACCAAATCGCCTCGTAGAGGAAGGTGGGATGGAAGAGCGTTCCCGAGGTGTAGCCGGCGGGCAGGTGGGCGTCGTCGATACGCAGGCCCCACGGCAACTCGGTGGGCCCACCGAAGAGCTCCTGGTTGAAATAGTTGCCGAACCGGCCAATCGCCTGGGCGATGAGCACGCCAGGGGCCACGGCGTCGGCGAACGGAGCAAAGCGCAGGCCGCGCCGATGGAGCGCGATGAAGCCGCCGATCGCACCCGCGGCGATGCCACCCCAGATGCCGAGCCCGCCCTCCCAGACGCGCAGGGCCTTGAGCAGGTCGCCGTTAGGGCCGAAGTACGGATCGGGGGTGGTGATGACGTGGTAGATGCGCGCGCCCACGATGCCAAAGAGCACCATCCACACGGCCACGTCGATCGAGACCTCCTCCGGGCCGCCCCAGCGCACATAGCGCCGGTCGGCCAGTTTCCAGGCGACGATAATGCCCGTGAGGATGGCGAGGGCGTAGAAGTGGATGGTCAGCGGCCCGAGCGGGATCGCGCTGATGGACGGTGAGGGGATGGCAGTCAGCACTAGCGGCTCCTGGGAGTGTGGGCTCCGGCGGCGATGTCCGCCGTGATGGCCGAGACGGCGCGCAGGCTCGCCGCGCGGTCGCCGTCGTTATCGATGAGGGCACGGATGATAGCCGAGCCGACGATGACGCCGTCGGCGAACTGGGCCACCTCCACGGCCTGGTCGTGGGTGGAGACCCCGATACCGACGCAGACGTTCTTCGCGCCCGCGGCACGCGTGCGCGCGACCAGCGACTCCGTGTCGGAGGACAGGGTTGCGCGCGGGCCCGTGACGCCCATGCGCGAGGCAGCGTAGACGAAACCGCGCGCGGCTTCGGCGTTGACCCGCAGCCGTTGGTCGGTGCACGAGGGTGCCACGAGGAAGATGCGCTCGAGGTCGTATTTATCGGAGGCCTCGATCCACTCCCCGCACTCCTCGACGATGATGTCGGGGATGATCATGCCGGCGCCGCCGGCGTTGGCCAGGTCGCGCGCGAAGTTGTCCACGCCGTAGTGGAAGACGGGGTTGTAGTAGGACATGACGACGGCCGCCGCGCCCGCGTCCGCCACGGTCTCGACCATCTTGAACACATCCGCGCGCTTGAGGCCGCGCTCGAGCGCCTTCGTACCCGACTCCTGGATGATCGGCCCGTCCATCGTGGGATCGGAGTATGGGAAGCCGACCTCGATGATGTCAGCGCCGGCGTCGACAACGGCGCGCGCGACGTCGAGCGAAAAATCCACGTCTGGGTATCCCGCCGACAGGTAGGCCACGAACGCGGCGTGGCCAGCCTCGCGCGCCTGCTCAATCTTTTGTGCCGAGTACATCATTCGTTCTCCTTGGCCAGGTCAAAGTACGTCATCGCCGTTTCCATGTCCTTATCCCCGCGCCCCGAGAGCGAGACGGCGATCGTGATCTTCTCACCCTTCTCGGCCGCCTCCTTGCCGAGCTTCATCGCAACCGCGAGCCCGTGGGCGGATTCGATGGCGGGGATGATGCCCTCGGTGCGGGCCAGACCACGGAAGGCATCCATCGCCTCGGCGTCGTTGATGGGCCAGTACTCGGCGCGGCCGGTCTGGGCGAGCCAGGCGTGTTCGGGGCCCACCCCTGGGTAGTCAAGGCCCGCCGAGATCGAGGTGGAATCGATCGTCTGCCCGTCCTCATCCTGAAGCACGTACGTCTTCGAGCCGTGCAGCACGCCTACGTCGCCCTGCGTGATGGAGGCCGCGTGGCGCCCGGTCGCCATGCCCTCGCCCCCGGCCTCGCCGCCGATAATGCGGACCGTGGGGTCGTCAAGAAAGGCGTTGAACATGCCAATCGCGTTTGACCCGCCGCCGATGCAGGCGACGACGGCGTCCGGCAGCTCACCCGTGAGCTCCAGGATCTGGGCGCGGGCCTCCTCGCCGATGATCTTCTGCAGGTCGCGCACGAGCGTGGGGAACGGGTGCGGGCCGGCGGCGGTTCCGAAGATGTAGTTGGTCGAATCGATGTTCGTCACCCAGTCACGGAAGGCCTCGTTGATCGCATCTCGGAGAGTGCGCGAGCCGTTGTCGACAGCCACGACCTTCGCCCCCAACAGTTCCATGCGGGCCACGTTGAGGGACTGGCGGCGGGCGTCCTTGGCCCCCATGTAAATCGTGCACTCGAGGTCGAGCAGCGCGGCCGCAGTCGCGGTGGCCACCCCGTGCTGGCCGGCGCCCGTCTCCGCGATCACGCGCTTCTTGCCAAGCGCGCGGGTGAGGAGGGCCTGGCCGAGCACGTTGTTAATCTTGTGGCTACCCGTGTGGTTCAAGTCCTCGCGCTTCAAGATAATGCGCGCGCCGCCGCAGTATTGGGCACCGAAGCGCGGGGCCTCGGTGATGATTGACGGCCTGCCCGAGTAGGTGCGGTGCAGGTGGTCGAGCTCGGCGATAAAGTCCGGGTCCACCTTGAGGGCGAGCCAGGCCTGCTCGAGCTCGGTCAGCGCCTTCACCAGCGCCTCGGGGATGTAACGGCCCCCGAATTCGTCAAAGTAGGGTCCCTGTACCTCAGCTAGTCGCATTGTTCACCTCTTAAATCGAAAAAAGAGAGGGGTGCTGGCCGGCGGCCACCATGTCCCGTACCGTCCGCAGCGGGTGCCCGTTGGTCACGAGTACCTCGCCCATCAACACCGCGTCGGCGCCCGAGCGGGCGTAGTTCAGCATGTCCTGAGCGGAGGCCACCCCGGATTCGGCCACGCGGATCACCGAATCGGGCACCACGTCGACCACCTCGTCGAACGTTCGCATGTTGACCTCGAGCGTCTTCAAGTTCCGGGCGTTGATGCCGATCACCTGCGCCCCGGCGTCGAGCGCGCGCAGGGCCTCGGTGCGGCTATGGGCCTCGACGAGCGCCGTCATGCCCAGGGAGTGCACGCGCTCGATGAGCGAGGTCAGCACCGTGTCCTCGAGGGCCGCGACGATGATGAGCGCCAGGTCGGCCCCGTGCGCGCGGGCCTCCCACACCTGGTAGGGCGTGACAATGAAGTCTTTGCGCAGCACCGGGATCTCCACCCGGGCTCGCACGGCGTCCAGATCCGCGAGCGTCCCGTTGAATCGCCGTTCCTCGGTCAGCACCGAGATCACGGCCGCGCCGCCCTCCTCGTACAGGCCGGCAAGATAGGCCGGGTCCGGGATGTCGGCCAGTTCTCCCTTTGACGGCGACTTGCGTTTGACCTCCGCGATGACCTGCACGGAGCGGTGATCGTGGGGCTTGAGGGCAGAGATGGCGTTGCGCGCGCTTGGCATCTTCGCCGCGCGCTCCTTCAGCTCGTCCAGGCTGACGGCGGCCTCGCGCCTGGCGAGGTCGATGCGCACGCCAGCAATGATGTCATCGAGCACTGTCATGGTTCGTCCTTCCCCTTGACTTCACTCTACCGGCGCTCACGCCGTGTACGAAAAGGGAGTCTCACAGCCCCTCGATGTGGTCGGGGATGGCAACCGGCAGCTCTCCCCCGGCCAGGAAGCACGTGCGCTCCCCCGTGTGGCAGGCTGCACCACGCTGGTGCACGCGCACCAGCAGCGTGTCGCCGTCGCAATCCACAGCCACCGATTTGACCAGCTGGATCGCGCCCGACGTGTCGCCCTTACGCCAGTATTCCTGGCGGGAGCGCGACCAAAACCAGACCCGCCCGGTGATGAGCGTGCGCTCGAGGGCCAGGTCGTTCATGTAGCCGAGCATGAGGACCTCGCCCGTGGCCTCTTCCTGGATGATGGCCGGGACCAGGCCCTGACCGTCGAACTTCACGCGTTCGATCACAGGCGCACCTCGATGCCTGCGGCGTACAGGGCCTCCTTGACCTCGCGGACGGTGAGCGCGCCGAAGTGGAAGACGGATGCGGCCAGGACGGCGTCGGCGCCCGCCTGCGCGGCCTCTACGAAGTGCTGCGCGGTTCCCGCCCCGCCCGAGGCGATGAGCGGGACGGCGACAGCGGCGCGCACCTTCTCAATCAGCTCCAGGTCGAAACCGTCGGTGGTGCCGTCCGCGTCCATCGAGTTGAGCAGGATCTCCCCCGCGCCGAGCTCGGCCGTGCGCATGGCCCACTCCACGGCGTCCACCCCGGCGCTGCGCGTGCCACCGTGCGTGGTGACCTCGAAGCCGGAGGGCATGCCGGCGGCCCGCCGCGCGTCGACCGACAAGGTGATGACCTGGTTGCCGAACTGGCTGGCGACCTCTGTCAGCAGCTCGGGGCGGGCGAGCGCGGCGGTGTTGATCCCCACCTTGTCCGCGCCGGCCTCGAGCAGCGCGCGCACGTCCTCCACGGACCGGACGCCCCCGCCTACCGTCAGCGGCACGAACACGTCGGCGGCCGTCTTCTTCACGACGTCGATCATGGTCCCACGCTCTTCGACCGACGCCGAGACATCGAGGAAGGTGACCTCGTCGGCGCCCATCTGGCTGTACCGGCTCGCGAGCTCCACCGGGTCCCCGGCGTCCTTCAGGTTTTCAAAATTCACGCCCTTGACCACTCGCCCGTGCGAGACGTCCAGGCACGGAATGACCCTGATTGCAACCCCCATGCCACTCCTTTCGTTGCCGTCTATCGTAACGCGATTTAGGATGTGAGCCGTGAACGACCACCCAGCGAACACCGCCGCCCGCGCCTGCATTGTGGCCGAACAGATCGGGCCAGGGCGGTGCCTGGTAGGCATCGACGGGCGCTCCGGCTCGGGCAAAACCACCCTCGCCCGCGCGCTCGCGGTCCTTCTCGAGCGGCGCGTCGAAATCATCGAAGTTGAGCTCTTCATCGGCGGCTGGGACGCACTCACCTCCGACATCGGGCGCGTAGCCGAGCTCGCCCGGGACCTCCGCCGCGGCCACGCTACCGCCCGGGCATGGGACTGGCACGAGGGCCGCTGGGGACGAAACGTGTGGATCCCGCAGACCGGCGAGGCCGACGTCGTGATCATCACCGGATGCGGCGCCACGTCCGCGCCCGTACGCGAGCACCTCGACCTCACCGTCTGGATTGAGGCCCCCGAAGCCGTGCGCCGGGAACGTGTGCGCGCTCGCGACCCCTACGACTGGTCAGCGCACTGGGACACCTGGGCGCGCCAGGAGGAGGCCCTACTCGCGCAGTTCCCCTCGAACGCGCGCAACGACCTCATTCTGCGGTGATCATTCATCCGTAATCTTGGCCAGCACGTCGATGACGATCGCCACGTCCGCGTCCCCCTGCGCCATCTCCGCCGGGATTCCCAGCGCCAGGCGCGAGCCCACCCGGGCGTCCTTGAGCCCGTCCCGAAGGCCGTCGAAGACATCGTCGACGGGCATGACCACCGGGCGCGGCGCGTCCCACGTGTTTTCAATGACGGCGCCGTCGACCGAGATCAGCAGGTAGTTGACGACGACCGTGTCGCCGGCCTCCACCTGCTCCCCGCCACCCCGGATGATCGCCGCAGAGGTCAGCGCGCTCACCTCGCCTCCGCCAGCGACGACGACGGGACGGCCGGCCTCGTCCGTGCTGACGCCGGGCAGGCCTCCGCCCGCCTGGAGGTCGCCCGGTTCGCCGGGCAGGACGGTGGGAAGGATGTCGATAACCGAGATGACGCCCGCCCGCGGGGTCTCGGGCTCGATGAGCACGATGCGGCTGCCCTCGGCTTCGCCGATCACGTAGCCGGCATAGTAGCCCAGCGACTCCGAGCCGGTCGCGCCCGTGTAATAGCGCGAACCGGTCTCCGTGGTCAGCCCATCCTCGCGCAGGTAGAACGTGCTCACCCGGGCAAGAACCTGGCCGCCCTCCTCGATCGTGCGACCCGTGCCAGCGATGTCGACACTCGAGAAGGCGTCCGCCAGCCCCTCATCCGTTGAAAAACTCGCGTTGCCGTTCACGATCACCGCCACCGAGGCGCCGAACGAGCCGGCCACCTCCACCGAGATCGGTTCGCGCGCCAACGCGATCCGGTACTGGGCGCTGGCAACGGCGAAGCCCATCGTGAGTCCCAGAATGACGCCGAAGATCGCCAGCCCGACGCGCTGCCACCTACTCACCGATGATCTCCATCAGCTCCTCAACCTCGGCGCTCACCGGGTTGAACGGGTCCTTGAGAAGGACCTGGTGGGCGCCCGCGTCCTCGAGCAGGCGGATGTTCATCCAGTCGACCATGTAATCGCGCCGGTGCTCCATGGCGAGCGCCACGAAGTCCCCACGCACCTTCGCCCGGGTCGTCTGCGGTGGGATACCCATCGCCTGGG
Organism: Trueperella sp. HMSC08B05; assembly: GCF_001808405.1. Lineage (NCBI taxonomy): Bacteria > Bacillati > Actinomycetota > Actinomycetes > Actinomycetales > Actinomycetaceae > Trueperella > Trueperella sp. HMSC08B05. The sequence goes on from NZ_KV793231.1 coordinate 202,814, forward strand.
CGATCGTGTCGTCAGAGATAAGCTTCTTCAGCCCGCCGCTGGCCTCGAGCTTGTGGCGCAGGCCGGCGCCCGTGATGTCGTGCCAGGCCAGGTCGAGGCGCTGCACCCGCGCGTCGTCAAGGCCGGTGCCCAGGCGCTCGGCCAGGCGGCCCAACAGCTTGCGCTTGGCAATCCAGTCGATCTCGGTGGAAAGCGAGTCGTGGTCGCCGCGCTCGAGGGCGTCGAGCGTGCGGCCCCACAGGTCAAAGACGTAGGCGCGCAGCGGATCGAGGCCCATCCAGCCGTTGGCCTCGAAGTGGGCGCGCACGAGGTCATGGACCTCGCGCTGGATGTCGATCGCGCGCATCGTGGTGCCGTCGGCCAGCTTGAGCACCGCCCCGCACGTCGTGTCCGCCGAGACCTCGCGGATCGCCCGCACCGGGTCAGCCAGGGCACGGTTCGGTAGGCGCAGCCCGTCCTCCACCGCGTCCAACACGGCCTCCGTGGCGCCCATCTTGAGCGCGGCCGTGGCATCGCACATGTTCGAGTCCCCCACAATCACGTGCATGCGCCGGTAAAGCTCTGCGTCCCCGTGGGGTTCGTCGCGGGTATTGACCATCGGCCGGGAGCGGGTGGTGGCCGCCGAGACGGCGTCGTTCATCTTGTCCGCCCGCTGGGAGATACGGTAGCTGGCGCCCTCCGGGCCCACGTGCAGGTAGCCGGCACCCACCATGATCTGGCGCGTGACGAAGTACGGAATGAGGCCGTCGATGCGCTGGCGAAAGTCGCGCCGGCGGCGCACCAAGTAGTTCTCGTGGCAGCCGAAGGAGTTGCCGTAGGAATCGAGGTTGTTCTTGAACAGGTGCATCCGCCCGCCCGAAAGCTTGACCTCCGCCTCGGCCGCCATCTGCGCGTACAGGGCGTCGCCCGCGCGGTCATTGGCCAGCAGATCGGCCAGCTGATCGCACTCGGCGGTGGCGTACTCTGGATGGGCCCCGACGTCGAGGTAAAGCCTGGCGCCGTTGGGTAAAAACGCGTTCGTGGAACGCGCTTTGTGGAGCAGCGGCTCAAAAAGGTGGTGTGCCGTCTCCTCCGGGTCGAGCAGTTGCTCGCCCGTGGTGGTGGAGGCATACAGGAGGCCGTACTCGGTCTCGATGCCCATGATCCGGCGAGGTTTCACTGACCACCCTTTTGCACGAAGCCCTGCACGAAGCCCGTGGCGTTCTCCTCGAGGATCGAATCGATGTCGTCGAGCAGGTCGTCGACGTCGAAGTCGACCGCCGGCACGTTCACCTGCGGCAGCTCCTGGGCCTCTTCCTCCTCGCGGCGGCGAGGCTGCATAAATTCTTGTTCAGACATAGTTTCCTTTCCGGATCAATTCTAGGGCGAGCGCGCCGCTCAGGCCGTGGTCAGCCTCACGAGGAAATCCTCGACCGAGACTGCGCCCTCGAGGATCTCCCCCACGAGCTCGCGCGTGGCACGCTCGGGGTGCATGAGCGGGATGCGCACCAGCGAATCGTAGCCGGGTACGTCCAACGTCACCCCGTCCCAGCCGGCGGCCGCCACCCGCTCCGGGAAGCGGCGGATGAGCCCGCCGCGCAGGTAGGCGCGCGTGGACTCGGGCGCGTGGCGCACCGCCCACATCACCTGCTCCGGGCCGAAGAGCCGCTCGATGCGCCCTGCCTGGTCGAGCCGGTTGACGATCGAGCGCTCCGGGCGCAGGTCGTGCCACTGCAGGTCGAAGGCGCGCAGCTTGTCGTTATCCCACGAGCCGCCAGTGCGCTGGCGCATCGAATCGAGCATCTGGTACTTGGCCACCCACTCCACCTTGCCCGAGGCGGCAAAAATGTCGGTGCGCAGCAGGTCGAGCACCTCCTGCCAGGTGGCCAGGATCTCGCGGGTGTCGAAGTCCACCTCACAGCGCCCCTCGAGAGCCGTGCGCACGGCGTCGAGGTAAATCTGCTGGATATCGATGGCCGTGCGCTGGGAGCCGTCCTGCATGTCAATGAGGCGGGTGAGGCTCGGGTCGTGTGAGACCTCCCACGTAGCGCGCACCGGCTCTAGCAGCATCATCGCATCCATGCCGAGCGGCAACGCCTCCTGCTCGAGCATCCAAAGCACAAGCGAAGTGGTGCCCACCTTGAGCAGGTTCGACACGTCGAACTGGTTCGCGTCCCCGCCGATCACGTGCAGGCGCCGGTAGCGGGCCGCTTCCGCGTGCGGCTCGTCGCGCGTGTTGATGATGGGGCGGTTGAAGGTGGTCTCCAGCCCCACATCGTTTTCCACGTAGTCCGCGCGCTGGGAGATCTGAAAGCCCGGCTGCTGCGACTTTTGCCCTAGACCCAGCCGTCCAGCCCCGCACAGGATCGGCCGGGTGACGAAGAACGGCGTCATGTAGCGGATGATGTCGGTGAAGTCGAGGGAGCGGTCCACCGTGTAGTTTTCGTGCGTGCCATAAGCCGCGCCCTTGCCGTCCACGTTATTCTTATAGATGACGACGTGGCGGCCGGCCTCGGCCAGCAGGTCCATCGCCTCCGCCGCGATGTAGTCCCCCGCCCGGTCCCACAAGATCGCTTCGCGCGGGTTCGTCACCTCCGGCGCCGAGTATTCAGGGTGAGCGTGGTCCACATAGAGGCGCGCGCCGTTGGTCAGCACCGCGTTGGCCGCGTGCGGCAGGGCGAGCTCGGCCTCCGATGGGCGCGCCACCCGCTCCAACGCGTCGCCCGACGGGGCGGGTGCGGCCGGATCGTCGGTCAGGAGCGACGGGTGGGCCGCGGCCCGGTCGAGCCGGTAGCCTCGGGCGTCGTTGAGCGGGTCCTCCCCGTGATAGTCCCAGCGGATCGCGCCCGCCCCGCCCGAGGCGCTGCCGCGCCCGCCGTAAGCGTCCACTACCTCGGTGGACAACACGATGGGGTTCGCCCGCGGATTGCCCGCGTCCGTGATCCCAAACTCTGTCTCGAGCCCGATCCCTCGCCTCACGCTCATATCAGTCCCTTCCTCACGACACCGTCCCATTCCGTTACCGGCCGCTCGGGCGCCGGGGCCTGGTCACTTTCGACCTTCCTGGTAACCAGCGATTTGACGAACGTGACCCGCTTGCCCGAACCGCGTCCGTGGATGCGGGCCCACTCATCGGGGCTGGTCATCTGGGTCAGGTCCTCGTTCTCGCGCATCTCCTCGGCCAGCGCGGTGAGCATGTGGGAGGTGCGGATCCCGCGCTCGCGGGAGGCCAGCAGGTCCTTGATCGCCAGCTTCTTTGCCCGGTCCACGATCGCGGCCAGCATCGCGCCCGAGACGAAGTCGGACACGTAGAGCACCTCGCTCGAGCCGTCCGCGTAGGAGACCTCCACGAACTCGTTATCCGAGTCCCGGGTGAAGAGGCGCTCGACCGTGGCGCGGGCCATCGCGCGGACCGCCGCCGCGGCGTCGCCGTGGGCCTCGATCTCCGCGGGGTGGATCGGTAGGTCGGGCGTGAGGTACTTCAAGATGATGTCCCACGCGCCGTGCTGGTTCGGCCGCTCGATGCGGATCTTGATGTCGAGGCGCCCGGGGCGCAGGATCGCGGGGTCAATCATGTCCTCGCGGTTCGAGGCGCCAATGACGATGACGTTGTCCAGCTGCTCGACGCCGTCGATCTCGGCCAGCAGCTGCGGGACCACGGTCGTCTCCACGTCTGAGGAAATGCCCGAGCCGCGCGTGCGGAACAGCGCCTCCATCTCGTCGAAAAAGATGACGACGGGGATTCCCGACGCCGCCCTGTCACGCGCCCGGGAGAAAATCTCGCGGATCTGGCGCTCGGTTTCGCCCACGTACTTATCCAGCAGCTGGGGGCCCTTAATGTTGAGGAAGTAGGAGCGGGACTTTGCCTGTCCGTCGCGCCGGGAGATCTTCTCCGCCAGCGAAGTGGCCACGGCCCGCGCGATGAGGGTCTTGCCCGTGCCGGGCGGGCCGTAGAGCAATACACCCTTGGGTGGCTTGAGACCGTGCTCCCGGTAGAGCTCGGGCTGCTCGAAGGGCAGTTCCACCGAGTCCTTGATCTGCACGATCTGCGCGTCCAGGCCGCCGATGTCCTCGTAGGACACGTTCGGCACTTCCTCGAGCAGGAGGTGTTCGACATCGGGGCGCTCCACGTGCTCGAGGATGAAGCCCGAGCGCAGGTCCGCCAGTACCGTGTCACCAACCTGAACCCCCTGGTCCTGGAGGCGGCCGGAGATCCGGAGCACCCGCTCGTCGTCGGCATGGACCTGCACGAGCACGCGCGAGGCGTCAATCACCAGCTTGACCGTGACGATCTCACCCGTCCGCTCATACGTGGTAGCGCCGACGACGACGAGCGCCTCGTTAAGCAACAGCTCCTGACCTGGCCGGATGCGGCCGAGCTCGACCAGGGTGGAGGCGGACAGGATCATCTTGCGGCCGTTGACGAGCGCGGTGACCTCGTGGCGCTCATGGTTGGCGCCGAGGAACGTGGCGGTGGAGCCCGGCGGCTGGGAAAGCTTTTCTACCTGCTCGGACAGCTCCTGGATCCGCTTGCGCGACTTTTGTAGTGCGCCGGCAAGCCGGTCGTTCTTTTCCTCGAGCGAGGCGATCGCGGTCTGCAGCCCGAAGATTTCTCCCTGGTCGCTCACTTGTCTTCCTCCCGCTGGCGGTTGCGCTCGGCCGCCTCCTCATCCAACTCGCGGCGCATCTTCACACTATTGTCCCCCGCTTCCGAGTATCCGGAAACTTCCACGTCCGCGCGGTGCGCCACATCGCGGCGGACCTTGCGTAGCTTCTTTTCCGAGATCGCGCGCTGGGGCAGGTCGGCCGGGTCCCAGTTCTCCCACTCGGGCAGGTCCGGGCGGGCGGCCGGGGCCGGGCGCCTCGTGGGCACGAGCGGGGACGAACCACGGGCGATCCTGCGGGCGATCACGAGGAAGCCGGTGTGCCCGACCATCGAATGGTTCGGGCGCACCGCCAGCCCATCCAGGTGCCAGCTACGTAGCATGGTCTCGAACGCGTCCGGCTCGGTGAAGTACTGGCTGTCGCGCAACTTTTCGACAAAGCGGGACAGCTGGGTCGTCGTGGTGACGTAACCGACGACGACGCCGCCCGAGCGCAACGCCCGAGCCGCGGGCTTGATGACCTCCCAGGGGGCGAGCATGTCGAGCACCACGTGGTCGAGGGATTCTTCGGCCATCTCTTCCAGCGCGGCGGCGGCCTCCCCCACGAGCAGCTCCCAGGGCGGAACGGCAGGCCCGTACCAGGATTCGACGTTGGCCTGGGCGATCTGGGCGAACTCGTAGCGGCGCTCGCAGGAGGTAAGGTGGCCCTCCGGGCCGATCGCGGCGAGGAGGGACAGCGACAGGGCACCCGATCCGACCCCGGCCTCGAAGACGCGGGCACCCGGGAAGAGGTCGCCCTGCTGGATAATCTGGCCGGCGTCCTTGGGGTAGACCGGGGTGGCGCCGCGTGGCATGGAGAGCACGTAGTCGGCCACCAGCGGGCGCAGGGCCTGGAGCACGTGGCCGGTCTCGGTCTCGAAGACCGTTCCCTCAGGTTTGCCGATGAGCTCCCGGTGGCGGAAATTGCCGCGCTGGGACTGGAAGTAGCCGTCGTGGGTGAGGAGCGTGGTGTACTTGCGGCCCTTGGTGTCTGTGAGCTGGACGCGCTCGCCAGCGCGGAACGGGCCGCGGCGGCGGTCGGCGCCGAGCGGATGTGGATAGGTACTCATTGGATTCATCTTACGGAAAATTGTCGGAGGCAGTCGCTACGGTTAGGAGCATGAAACGTCACGCTGCCATTTCGCCCTCACGGGCCAACGATTTTAAGTCCTGCCCACTCAAATTTCGCTTCCGGGTGATCGATAAGCTGCCAGAGCCCCCGTCGGTGGAAGCGCTGCGCGGCACGCTCATCCACGCCGTGCTCGAGCACCTGTACGATTCGCCTGCGCTCGAGCGCACGCCCGAACGCGCCCAAGAGCTCCTCGATCCGATGTGGGCCACGCACCTGGAGAAGGAGCCACAGGCGCGGGAGCTGTTCGATTCAGAGCAGGCGCTGGAGGAATGGCTCGGAAGCGCCCGGCCGCTGATCGCGAACTACTTCAAGCTGGAAAACCCCGTCTTCCTCGAACCCTTCGCACGCGAGGAGTTCGTGAACGCCACCCTGCCCTCGGGCCTGGCGATCCGTGGGATCATTGACCGGATCGATCGGGCCCCGAACGGGCAGATCCGCGTGGTGGATTACAAGACGGGCAAGTCACCCTCCCCGCGATTCCAGGGCGAGGCGATCTTCCAGATGAGGTTCTATTCGGCCGCGCTCTACTTCGCGGAGGGCACGCTGCCTACCCGCACCCAGCTCATCTACCTCAAGGACGGGCGCGTGCTCACCTACGATCCAGTGCCGGCGGACGTGGACGCGTTGGCCATGGAGGTCGATGCGCTGTGGTCCGGCATCCGCGCCCGGCTGGAGGACGGCTTCGAGGCGAAGAAGGGCCCGCTGTGCAACTGGTGTCACTTCCAAAGCATCTGCCCGGCCTTCGGCAACCAGGCACCGGAGATGAGCGAGGCCGGGGCGAAGGACCTGCTGACGGCCGAGGTGGGCTGAGCGGGCTGTAAGCCGGGTCGCGGCGTCGTGAAGGGCTCGAGGGTGGCGGTTTAGGGCATGACGGCGCGGAGGAAGGCCTCGTCCACGTCTGCGAGTGAGTCGATGAGGATCGCTCCGTCCACGCCGGAGATGTCCACCTTGAGCGGCACGCCCACGGTCACGCACCCGGCGGCGAGCGCGGAGGTCAGCCCGTGCACGGAGTCCTCGAAGGCGAGCGTGCGCTCGGCGGGCACGCCCAGGCGCTCGATGCCCATGAGGTAGGGCTCCGGGTCAGGCTTGCCGATGAGGGTCTGGTCGCCAGTCACGGCCACCTCGAGCGTGCCGGCCGGGGCCTGCTCCAAGGCGAGCTGGGCGAAGGCCATGTGGGAGGCGGTCACCAGCGCGCTCGGAATCCCTAGGCGGGCCACCAACTCAAGTATCTCGTAGGCGCCCGGACGCCAGGGCATCCCCTGCTCGCGCCCAATCGCGGCGACTCGCTCGGTCAGCATCCACCCCAGCTCGGCCGGCTCGATGTCGATCTCGAGCATGGTGGCAAGGTGGGTGGCGGCGTCGATGAGGTTGAGCCCGATGATGTCCATCTCGTCCCCGGCGCGCCAGGGCCGACCCAGCTCGCCTAGCACCTCGGTTTCCGCCTGGAACCATAGTTTTTCGGTGTCGGTCAGGGTCCCATCCATGTCGAACAGGATCCCCCATGGCAAAGACATGACGCTCCTTACGCGCTCATCATTCCCTGGCCGAGCAGGAAGACCAGCAGGCCGGCCAGCAGGAGTCGGTAAATGACGAATGGCAGGTAGTTCTTGGTCTCCACCAGCTTGAGGAAGCCCACAATCACGGCGTACCCCACCACGAACGCCATCGCGGTGGCCACGAACGTGGGCATCGCGCCGGCCTGGGGGCCGGTGCCGTCGTCGGTAAAGAGCCGGTAGAAGCCCGAGCCGAGCACGGCCGGGACGGCTAGGAAGAAGGAGATGCGGGCGGCGGCCACGCGCGTGTAGCCGAGCGCGAGGCCCACCGTAATCGTGCCGCCGGAGCGCGACACGCCCGGCACCAGGGCCATCGCCTGGGCGAAGCCGAGCGTAATGCCGTCGCGCAGGCTCATCTGCTCCAGGCTCAGGCGGCGCTTGCCGTAGCGGTCGGCGAGGGCGAGCAAGATTGCGAACACGGCGAGCATGAGCGCCGTGATGTAGAGGTTCCTGAACGTCGTGTCGATCCAGGTCTCTAAGAGCAGGCCGAGCATGACGATCGGGATCGAGCCGAGGATGACGATCCAGCCCATGCGGGCGTCGGGATCGGTGGAGGGCGTGCGCTTCCACGGGCCGGGCAGCGAGGTGACCCAGCGCTCGATGATCCGCCAGATGTCCTTCCGGAAATACAGGAGGACCGCCACCTCGGTGCCGATCTGGGTGACGGCCGTGAAGGTGACGCCCGGGTCTCCTAGCGAGGGGAACAGCTCGCCCACGATGCGCAGGTGCGCCGAGGAGGAGATCGGCAGGAACTCGGTGAGCCCTTGAACAATTCCTAATATGATGGCTTCGAAAATACCCACGCGCCCAAGCCTAAACCAGTTGCGGCGCGATCGTACGTTAGGCTCAGGGATATGAAGCACACGTTTTTGGGCGGCAGTGGCCTGCGTATGGGCAGCCTCGGGCTCGGCACCCTCACCTGGGGGCGCGACACGGACGTCGAGGACGCCACCAAGATGGTCACGGCTCTGCTCAACCACGGCGGCACCACGATTGACGTCTCCCCCGTCTACGGCGACGGCCTGGCCCAGCAGGTGCTCGGCTCGATCTTCTCCGGCGGCGTGGACCGCTCAGAGGTAGTCATCATCGCCCATGCAGGAGAGTTTTATCACGACGACGGGGTGCGGTTTAACGGCGGACACGCGGCCCTGACCGCCTCGCTCAACGCCACGCTGACCGAGCTCGGCACCACGTACGTGGACGTGTTGCAGGTGGCGGCGCCCGACCCGCGCGTCGGAATCGAGGAGCAGCTGGAGAGCCTGGCGCAGATCGTGCGAAGCGGGGCCGCGCGCCACATTGGCCTGGCCAACCATCCGGCGTGGCGGGTGGCCCGTGCCGCGCAGTACCTGGCTGACCTTCACCTGCCGCGGCTCGCCGCGATCGGGGCCGAGTATTCAGTGCTGCACCGCCAGCCGGGCGGAGACCTGACGGCAGTCGCGCGTGAGTTCGACCTGGGGATTATCGCCCAGGCGCCGCTTGCCGGCGGGGTGCTGACCGGGAAGTATCGCCACACGATTCCTGCGACATCGCGGGCGGCCACCGAGCACCTGTCCGCGACCGTGGATCCCTACCTCACCGACAAGCCTCGCCGCATCGTCGAGGCCGTGACCAAAGCCGCCGACGGCCTGGGGCGCACACCGGCCGACGTCTCTCTCGCCTGGCTCCTCGATCAGCCGCAGGTGACGACAGCGCTCATCGGCGCGCGCACGCACGCCCAGTTTGACCAGGTCCTGTCCCTGCCGATCGAGCCGCTACCCGGGCCGGTCGCGCAGGCGATCTCCGAGATTTAGAGGTTGAACTCCTCCAGGTCGTCCTCGTCGAAGTCCTCGTCATCATCGAAGTCGTCGAAGTGATCGTCGTCGTCGAAATCGTCATCATCTAGCTCGTCGTCGAGATCGTCATCGTCGTCGTCCGACTCGTCGAAATCGTCGTCGTGATCGTCGTAGTCGTACGTATCGAGCGGGGTCTCCACGCCGTACTGGGTGTAGAGGGCGTCGTCGTAGACCGTGTAGGCGTCCGCAAGCGCATCGGCCGCCGCCACGACGGAAGGATCCTCTGGATCGCGCGCCGAGATCGCCGCCGCGTTGAACTCCTGAAGTGCAAAGATCAGCCGATCAAATGCCGCTTGTGTTTCGTTAGCCATACCTGAAAGCCTAGCTCACACCGGCGATTTTCTGTACCGCAAACTCCTTAGAGCCGGTCGATGAACTCGCGCAACACCTCGGCGCCGAAGGCGAGGGAGTCGACCGGCACGCGCTCGTCCACCCCATGGAACATCGCCGGGAAGTCGAAGCCCTCTGGCAGGCGCACGGGCGAGAACCCGTAACCCTCGATGCCAAGCGAGCCGAGCGCCTTGTTATCCGTGCCTGCCGAGAGCAGGTAGGGAAGCACGTGCGCGCCCGGGTCCTTGGCCAGCACCGCGGCCGTCATCGCCTCCACGAACGAGCCCTCGGTGGTGGACTCATACCCGTCCATGGACGACAGCCAGCCCACCTCGATGCCCTCGGTCAGCTCCTCGATGCGGCGTGCCACCTCTCTCTCGGTGCCAGGGATGGCCCGCACGTCGGCCGTCGCCTCCGCGCTGCCCGGCACCACGTTCTGCATGTAACCGCCGTTGAACGAGGTGAGGTTGCAGCCCGTGCGCAGCGTGGCGCCCACGTAGGCCTTCGCCGGCCCGAGCGCGTTCACCAGCGCGTTGATGCTCGCCTCGTCGTCGGGGTCGAAGGGCAGGCCGGAGATCTCGGAGGTGCCTTGGAGCAGTTTCGTGACCGTGTCGGTGAGCGTGAGCGGCCAGGGCTCGGAGTCGAGCGCCACGAGCGCGCGGGAGAGCTTGGCAATCGCGTTGTCGTTGTTGATCTGGGAGCCGTGGCCCGCCTTGCCCTCGGCGCGGAAGGTGTACCAGGTCAGCGCCTTCTCCCCCGTCTGTAGCAGGTAGACACGCTCGCCGTTGACGTACGTGTTGTAACCGCCGACCTCCGAGATCGCGTGCGTGGCGCCCTCGAACAGCTCGGGGTGGTGCTCCACTAGCCAGCGGCAGCCCTGGTGGCCGCCCGCCTCCTCGTCGGCGAACATGCCGATAATGAGGTCGCGCGGAGGGACGTAGCCGGTGCGGGCGATCTCGCGCACCACGGCCAGGATCATTGCGTCCATGTTCTTCATGTCCACCGCGCCGCGACCCCACAGGAAGCCGTCTTTCACGACGCCGCCGAACGGGTCCACCGACCAGTCCCTCGCCACCGCTGGCACAACGTCAGTGTGCCCATGGATGACGACGGCGCCCCGGCGCTCGCCCGTGACAGGATCAACCTCGACCTCACGCTTCTTGCCCGGGATGCGCACCACCACCGACGGCCGGCCAGGCGTCGGCCCGAGGTACTCCGGCTCGAGGCCGACCTCGCCCAGCAGGTCCATGACGTAGTCGGCCGCCGGCTTCTCGATCACGTCCCGGCCGTCATTGGACGTGTCGAAACGGATGAGGGTCTGGGCAATCTCGAGGGTTTCGGAGTAGGCGTTCACTGGGGGTCCTTCACGGTCTTTTGTTCCGGGTCGTAGGCCTGGGCGTGCTGTTCCTCGGCGGCGGCAATCCCGTCGAGCTCGCGGGCGTCCGGATCGAGCGGGTGGCCCGCCTCCATCTCCGCGATCATGAAGTCCACGATCGCCTCCCGCGCTCGCTCGAAGTGGGAGCCTGCGCGCAGCATGCGCTGGTAGGGCGCGCCAAGTTCGTGCACGCGGCTCACCATCTGCAGCTCCTCGAGGCAGCCCAGGTCCCGCGCGATCGGGGTGAGTTCCTCGACCATCCGCGCCAGCGTGGTCCCCACCAGCTCCTCGTTGCCCTCCTCATCAAGGATAAGGATCGCGTCCATGCCATAGCGGGCGGCCCGCCACTTGTTCTCCACCACGAACCAGGAGGGTAGGGCGGGAAGCGCGCGGCCGGCGTCGTACTCGCGCGAAAAGTACTCAACCAGGCACTGCGACAGCGCGGCGACCATTCCCACCTCGGACAGATTCGTGGCCGCGTCCGCCACGCGGAACTCGAGCGTGCCGAACTTGGGCGAGGGCCGCACGTCCCAGCGCACCTCGTCGAAATTGGAGATCACGCCCGTCTTGACCATGCCCGCGTAGTAGCCCTCGAGGTCGGCCCAGTTCGTGAACTGGTGCGACACGCCGGCGGTGGGCAGCTGCTGGAAGACCATCGCCCGGTTGTCCGCATAGCCGGTGTTCTTCCCGCTCCAGAACGGGGACGACGCCGTGAGGGCCTGGATGTGGGCGGAGCGGGTGAGCACGGCGCGTAGGATCGGCAGCACCTTGGCGCGGTCCTCGATGCCCACGTGCACGTGGGTGCCGAACAGCAACATCTGCCGCCCCCAGTACCGGGTGCGGTTAACGAGCTCGGCGTAGCGCTCGCTGTCCGTCACGCGCTGGTAGACCGGGTTGGCGAACGGGTGGGTACCCGAGGAAGCGAGCGTGATGCGCATCGGCTCCAGCACCGGCTCGAGGATATCGAGGCATTGACGCAGGTCCGCCACGCATTCGCCCACGCGCTCGTGCGGGCGCGAGACCAGCTCGATCGTGTTGAGCAACATCTCCCCGTGGATCATCGAGGTATCCGCATCGAGCCGGCACACCTCGGCGAGTACTGTGTCGGCCGCCTGGCGCAGGTCGTTCGAATCACGGTCGATGAGCTGGAGCTCCCACTCGATGCCCACGGTCGAGCGGGGCGAGGACGCAAATTCCATGGTCAACTCCTGTACCTGTCCACAAACGCGCCAATGAGCACCGCGCACGCCGCATAGTCATGGCTGGTGGTCTGGGCCCGCACCCGCTCCACCTGCTCGGCGGCAAAGTACACGTCCCCGTAGTAATCGAGGCGCAGCCCCACGCCATCCGCGTCGATCTCGGGGTGGAACTGCACGCCATACACGTTGTCCCCGTATCGGATCGCCTGCACCGGGCACAGCTCCGAGGAGGCCAACACCGTGGTGTTCGCAGGCACCACGCCGATCGCGTCGTCATGCCCCACAATCGCCGGGAACGAATCGGGCAGCTGGGAGAAGATCGGGTCGGCGCGGCCGTCGTCGTTGAGATGAATGGAGACAGTGGACAGCTCCTCGCCGTACTCAGCGCTGAGCGTGCCGCCGAGCGAGAGCGCTACCGCCTGGTGACCGTAGCACAGGCCGAGGAAGGGCAGGTCCTTGGCGAGCACCTGCTTCACCACGTCGAACAGGACCTCCTCGGTGGCGATCTGATCGGGCGTCTTGGCCTCGTCTACCACACCGAAACCGTACTGCGAACCCGACACGATGATCCCCGCATAGTCCTCCGGGTCGATCTGCGGGCGCTCGGCAAGGGGAAGGTAGACGATCTCGGCGTCGGACAGGCGCCCGTCGCGTTTGACGACGGCGAACTCGTCGCGGCGGATGTCGGCCGCGAAGGCTGGGCGCGCCGCAAGGAAGGCAAACGGTTTCATAGGGACAGCGTAGCGAAGGTGTGGCGCAGTTTAGGAAGTTACGGCCCGGTAGGCCACCTCCATCGGCATGTCGATCCCCAGCCAGATCTTCTCCGCGATCGCCGCTTGGCCCAGCAGCATCCGCAGGCCTTCTACCGTTTTCGCGTCGGCCTCGCGAGCCTCGGCGATGAGGCGGGTGATGCGCGGGTGGTAGACGACGTCGGCCACCGTGTGGCGCGGCGTGATCCATCTCGCATCCACAAGCGTGTCGTCCGCAAGGCGACCCATGCCCACCGAGGTGGCATTGATGATGATGTCCGCCTCGGCGCACGCCGCCTCCAGGCCGCCACCCTCGAACGTCTGCAGCGACAGAGCGCAACCCGTGCGCTCGGAGAGCCGCGAAAGGGTGGCGCCAATCGACTCGAGCTCGGGCTTGGCACGGTTGAACACGCTCACCGCCGCCGCCCCATCGAGCGCCGCCTGGGTCCAGATCGACGACGCCGCTCCCCCGGTCCCCAGCAGCAGGATCCGGCTACCGGTCACGGGTGTGCCCTCCGCCTCGATCTCGCTCAGCAGCCCTGCGCCGTCGGTATTATCCCCGTGCGCGCGGCCACCTCGGAACGTGATCGTGTTAACCGCGTTCATCTCCCGGGCCACTTCGCTCACCGAATCCAGGTGCTCGATCACGTCCGCCTTGAACGGCATCGTGACGTTCGCCCCCGCATAGCCCAACGCGCGCATGGACGCGACCGCCACCCCGGCGTCGTCCACCTCGTGCGCCACGTAAACCGCGTTAATGCCGAGGTGGGCGAAGACCGCGTTGTGCAACTCCGGCGACTTCGAATGACGAGCCGGGTTGCCAATAATTGCGAAAACCTGGGTGCGAGCGTCCATGGCTCTACCATGCCACACGGGCACGAAAAAGGCCGGTATCTCTACCGGCCTCATCTGTGCGCGGAGGGGGACTTGAACCCCCACCCACTATACGTGGACTAGCACCTCAAGCTAGCGCGTCTGCCTATTCCGCCACCCGCGCAGGTGTGCGTTTGCAACAGGTAAGAATCTATCACCGAAGGTCACCTGCGCAAAATCTGCCGCTCACAATTCTTATGTGATCTGAGCCAAGTTGAGCGACAGGGTAAATTGGAGGCATGAATTACGTACCTGATCCGAATCGCCCCGAAGACCTCGTCCGCCAGTTCCACGAAACCTACGGCCTGCCCATCGTCACGGGCACCCCGAACGCCGACCGCGACCGGGTCCACATGCGCATGAGCCTCGTGGCCGAAGAGTTCTCCGAACTCGTGGGAGCCATCTACGGCGCGAAGGCCCGGGCCCTCATTGAGGAGGCCTACGACGCCGCCCGCGCCGCCGACGACCACACGCGCGACACCGTCCAAACTGCCGACGCGCTCGCCGACCTCACCTACGTCATTTACGGCATGGCCCTCGAACTCGGCATCCCGCTCGGCGACGTGCTGCGCGAGGTGCAGGCCTCTAACATGTCCAAACTCGGCGCCGACGGCAAGCCCATCTACCGCGAGGACGGCAAGGTGTTGAAGGGACCCGGCTTCTTCGACCCCGACATCGCGGGAGCGCTCGGGCTGTAGCGGCGCCCGGGCAAGGCGCGGGTCCTGCTCGAAAGCCGGGCGACGGCGTCGTGCGGGAGTCGACCGACGGCTGAAGCCTAAGTCCACGCACCGCTGCACTGCTTGCCACAAGGTTCCTTCATAGTCGACGCACTGCACAGCGTCATCAACTATGATTCCCTGATATTCCTCCTGCTGCTCAGCAGCCACGAGATCTTGGCAAGTGGGATCCCTGCGTCGGTTACGCCTCTTCGATCAAAGCGAGTGGAGCACCACTGGGAACGGGATCGCTGCGCAACCGACCGTATGTGCAAACGTCGATCCGTTCGCCGTCGACGAGGAACTTCGCACGCTCCGTTCCCTCTCGAACGAATCCAGCAGCCCTCGCAATATGCCCGGAAGCCGGATTGTTCACTCGGTGTCCCAGTTCCAGACGCTCAAGACCGCGCGCGTTCAGCGCCCACTGCGCAACAGCTACCGCAGCGCGGCTTGTCCAACCACGGCCACGCGCAGACTTCGTCATCCAGTACCAGAACCAGCCGCTGAGATTGGTCTCGTCAACGGTGACACACACGAGTCCAACCAGCACGTCACGTTCAGCGATTGCCCACGCCTCGTGCGGTGAATCCGCCGCGATGAGCCGATCGATGTAGCGCTCAGCGTCCTCCAGTGACGCAACATCCCCCTGCCTAGCCATGTCAGGGGACGCTGTGAATGCTTCAAACACCGCGGGCGCATCCGTAGCACGGAGTCGACGCACCACCACGTTGGCCATCAAGACCTCCCCCGCTCGGCGCGCATCCGGTCAATGAACGCCACAATCGTTTTGGGCATCCTATCAGTTGCTCCCCACTCAAACAGCAGCGTCACCAAACCCGATTCCAGCCCCGGTACCGATCGGCGTCAAAACTCACGGGCCGATCTCCCCGTGACCCGCGGTGCAGATCGTCAGCAGCGGGAGGTGTCGTGAACCTAGCGGGCGTCGTCGATGACCTCGGCGTCCTCGATGTCGTCTTCGAGCGTGAGGGCGAGGATCTTGGCCGAGAGAGAATCGAGGCGTTCCTCGAGGTGGCGCATGTTACCCCGGCGCACCTTGCCCTTCATCGAGGACACGACCGGCAGGGAGTTCTCCAACCCGTCCAGCTCGCGCCGCCACGCTGTGGCCTGCTCCGCCACGGAGGCGTTGTTCGCCGTGCCGTAAAGGTAGGTGGTCTGCTGGCGGAGCACCTCGATGCGGGTCTGCAACCGCGGCGCTCCCCGCTTCACCTTTGACACCCCCGCCAGCGCGCCGAGGCGGCCCTTGAGGCTATCGAAGAAGTCCGGGTTGTCATCCATGAGCTTGCGGATCTGCGGGCCGTACTTGCGAACAACCTCGAAGACCACCGGCCCCGCCGTCGTCGCGATCTTCAAAAGCATCTTCATTTTGCCCATGCCTGGCCCCTTTCGTCTGCCTCACATTCTAGCGTGAGGCAGGCTCCGCGTTCGAGCTCAGCAAGGCAAACAGTGCCACGACGCCAAGGCAAGCGAACGCCAATCCCAGCGCGGCCGGCCAGCGGCCCAAGTCCCACGCCAGGCCGAACAAGATTCCACCTAGCGAGGAACCGCCGTAGTAGTGCGTGAGGTATAGGCCCGATCCGATCCCCGGTTTCGGGTGCAGGCTCGTGGCGCGCCCGGACTGGATCGAGTGCATCGCGAAGAAGCCTCCGCATATGATGAACAGGCCCGGCCACAGAGTGTAGACCGTGGGCTGGATGAGCAGCGCGATCCCCAGCGCCATGGTGGCCGTGCCCGCGATCATCGCCCCGCGGGCACCAACGCGCGCGATGAGGCGGCCCGCCCGTGCTGAGGTCACCGTTCCGGCGAGGTAGCCGAGGAAGAGGAGCGATGTGACCGACGTGCCCAAACTCAGCGGCGGTTCGGAGACCCGGTAGACCACCACGTTGTACAGGCCGACGAACGTGCCCATGCCGACGAACGCGAACAGGTAGGCCAGCAGCCGCTGGCGCTTTCGCCACGGACTCTCCGGGCGCGGGGGCGGCAACTCCCCCGCCGCGCGTCCCTTCGTTGCTGGAAGGAGGAGATGGGCTAGCCCGCCCATCACGGCGGAGACGAGCGAGACAGCGGCCAGGCCGATGCGCCAGTTGTCCGTCACCTCGTTGACGAATCCGGACAGGAGGCGGCCTGCCATCCCACCCACGGTGGTGCCGGCAATGTAGAGACCGGAGACCTGGGCAACCGATGACAGCTCAACGTGGCGGCCCACCCAGGCGAGTGCCGCGGTGAAAGGCGCGCCGAGCGCGATCCCCTGCGCCACGCGCAGCGCCACAATCACGCCCCACGCGTGAGTGAGCGGGATGGCGAGCGAGACGAGCACGGCACCCGCCAGACCCCCGATGATGAGGCGCCGCTCGGACACGCGCGCTAAGACCGCTCCCCAGAACAGCACGGATATAGCCAGGCCGAACGTGGCGGCCGAGAGCAGCAGGGCCGACTGCGAGGCTCCTACCCCGAACTCGTCGCCAATCACGCGCAGCAGCGGCTGGGGCGCATACGTCAGGGCATACGCCCCGATCCCAATGCAGAACAGCGCGCCGAGCGCGCGCCCGTAGTCGGGTGTTCCGCGGCGAACAAGTTGACCCATGCCTCGGACTATACGTCAATCGCATTCATGCTTTTCTCCTTTCCTCTCTGCCGACGCTCACCCGCGTTCGCGTTAGCGGAAGTCCCGCGACGGGAGCGGGACCGCCAGCTCGAGGCGTTCGACCCCGTCGGCAACGAAGTTCATCACGTCATCCGCCCGCTCCACCACGCCGCGGATAATCAGGCCTTGGGAGGTGCGTAGCACCTTGCGGTGCTTCTCCCATAGCCCCACCGAGCACACCACGTTGAGCAAGCCCGACTCGTCCTCCAGGGAGAGGAAGGTGATGCCGGAGGCCGTGTGCGGGCGCTGGCGGTGGGTGACAATCCCCGCCACGCGGATCCGCTCCCCCGGCTCGTAGCGGGATAGGTCCGCGATACGCACCACCCCACGTTCGGTCAGCGATGGGCGCAGGAAGTCCATGGGGTGAGTGCCCACTGAGATACCCGTGGATCGCAGTTCGGCCATATTCTCCTCCACCGGGCTCATGCGGGGCAGGCGCGGCGGCGTGGCGCCCACGTGCAGCCCGGGCAGGCTGGGCTGGAAGGAATCGCCGAGCCTCTTGCCCGTGTAGGCCAGGGCCCCGGCCGCCCAGATTCCCTCCCGGCGTGTCATCCCCAGGCTGGTCAGCGCGCCGGCCGCCGCGAGCTTCTCCAGCTCCGGCGTGGTGAGCTTGGCCCGGCGGGCCAGGTCCGCCACCGAATCAAACGGGCGCTGCGCGCGGGCGGCGAGGATGCGTTCAGTGGCCCTCAAACCCTTGATGTTCGATAGGCCTAGCCGCAGGCCCCGGCGCGGATCAACGCTCACCAACGGGTGGGCTCTCACCTTCCGCTCCGGGGTGACCTCCACGCACGAGTGCTCTTCTGAAAAGCACACGTCCACCGGCAAGACGAGCACGCCGTGCCGCCGCGCGTCGGCCACCAGGGTCTGCGGCGAGTAGAAGCCCATGGGCTGGGCCGCGAGGATGCCCGCGTAGAAGTTTTCGGGGTGGTGAACCTTGAGCCAGGCGCTCGCGTAGACAAGGTAGGCGAAGGAAAAGGAGTGCGACTCGGGAAAGCCGAACTCGGCGAAGGCCTCCAGCTTGGTGTAGATCTCCTCGCGCACCCGCGGGCCGATCCCGCGCTCATCCATCCCGGCCATGAGATCCCCGCGCAGATCCCGCATCCGGTCATGACTGCGCTTGGCTCCCATCGCCTTGCGCAGCTGGTCGGCCTGTGCCGGGGTGAAGCCGGCCGCGTCGATCGCGATCTGCATGAGCTGCTCCTGGAAGAGGGGCACGCCGAGCGTCTTTTCCAGCGCGCCCTTGAGGAGCGGGTGTGCGTAGGTGACCGGTTCGCGCCCGCGGCGGCGGTTGATGTAGGGGTTGACCGAGCCGCCCTGGATCGGGCCGGGCCGAATGAGGGCTACCTCGATCACGATGTCGTAGAACGTGCGCGGTTGGATGCGCGGGAGGGTGGCCATCTGCGCCCGTGACTCCACCTGGAACACCCCGATCGTGTCCGCCGCACACAGCAAGTCATAGACCCGCCCGTCCTCCTGGTCGATGTTGTGCAAGCCCAGCGGCTGACCATCCGCAGCCCGCACGCCGCGCTCGGTGAGCTCGGTGAAGGAGATGCGTAGGGCGCTGAGCATCCCCAGCCCGAGCAGGTCGAACTTCACCAGCCCCGCCTCGGCGCAGTCATCCTTATCCCACTGCAGGACGCTCCGGCCCTCCATGCGCGCCCAGCCCACCGGGCACACCTCGATCACCGGCCTATCGCACAGCACCATCCCGCCCGAGTGGATGCCGAGATGGCGAGGCAGGCGCTGGAGCCGACCAGCGATCTGCACCACCCGTTCCGGCACCTCGGATTCGATCCCCCAGCGCAGCGCGAACCGCGCCCCGGCCTCCGACGTGATCTCTTCTCCCTCCACCTGTGAGCCCGGCACGCGCTCTTCTGCCTCCGGCGCGCGCTCTTTTACCTCCGGCTCCGATCCCGGCCGCCGCTTCGGGCTCCCGGCCAACTCCGGCGCCCGCGAGCGGGCATCGGACGCCCGGCGCTCGACCGACTTCGCCCACGCGTCCGCCTGCCCCGCGTCATACCCCAGGGCGCGCGCCGCGTCGCGAATAGCCGAACGTGGCCGATAGGTGATGACGTTGGCCACCTGAGCTGCGTGCCTGCGTCCGTAGCGGGCATAGACGTGCTGGATGACCTCCTCGCGCCGACCGGCCTCAATATCCAGGTCAATATCCGGCGGCCCAGAGCGCCCGGGCGAGAGGAAGCGTTCGAAGAGCATGCGGTGGCGCACGGCGTCCACCGCCGTGATCCCGAGCGCGAAGCAGACCGCCGAGTTCGCCGCCGAGCCGCGCCCCTGGCACCAGATCTCCTGCTCGTGGCAGAAAGAGACGATCTCGTGGACGATGAGGAAGTATCCGGGGAAGTGCAGCTGCTCGATCACCCCCAGTTCGTGGTCGATCTGCCGCCAGGCACGCGGGTGGGCCTGCCGGCTCCCGTACCGGCTAAGCGCCGCCTGCTCCGTGAGGTGGCGCAGCCAGGTGGCTTCGGTGTGACCCGGTGGGGTGGGGAACGGCGGTAGGTCCGGTGCCACGAGGGTGAGGTCAAAGGAGCACTCCTCCCCAATCTCCGCGGCCGCCGCGATAGCACCGGGATGTTCGGCGTGCAGGGCAAGCATCTGTTCGCCCGACTTGAGGTAGGCAGGCCAGGCCGGCAGCCAGCTCCGGTACTCCTCGAGTGGCCGGTTCGCACGCGTGGAGGCCAGCACGTCAGCGAGCACCGCGTCCGACGCACGGGCGGCGTGGACGTTGCCCGTGGCCACCACCCGCAGCCCCGCCTCCTTGGCCAGGGAAACAAGGAGCCGATTGCGTTCGCGATCGTAGGGCTGGTTATTGTGCGTGATCTCCACCGCCACGGACTCCGCGCCGAAGAGCGCGGTGAGGGTGGAAAGGTACCCGCGGGCGGCATCCACCGCCCACACCCCCGGCTCCCGCTCAAGCGCTCGGCGTACCCCACCCTTGCGGCATCCGGTGAGAATCTGCCAGTCCGTCGCCCCCGCCGCGAGCGATTCGAGGGTGTGAGCGGCGTGGCCCTTCTCCCCCGAGGCCAGCATCGCCTCGCCGATCGTGCGCGACAGGGCGTGATAGCCCTCCGCGCCGCGCGCCAGGACGATGAGGTGATCCCCGTCCGGATCTTTCTGCCCCGGCCGGGGCCGGCCACCCACCGTGATCTCGGAGCCGATCACCGTGGGCAGGCCGTGCCGCCGCGCCGCGCTCGCCAGCTGCACGACGCCGGGCAGCCCGTCGTGGTCCGTGAGCGCCAGGGCGCTCAGCTCGAGTTCCACCGCCCGCTCGACCAGATCGGCCGGCATCGAGGCCCCGTCGAGGAAACTGTAGGCCGAGTGCGCGTGAAGTTCGGCGTAGGGAATCATTCGTACACCCCCGCCAGCCACCACTGCCCACCCTCCCGATAGGCGAGGTAGCCGCGCCCGCGTAAATCGGCGAACTCCATCCACGCCTTGCGCTGCTCCGAGGTCGGCACCCACCACCCCGTGGCCTGCAACCACGGCCCAGCCGCCGTGACGAGCCGCTCCGGCGCCCCGCCTGCCACCAGCGCTGCGGGGCGTGGATGGGCGCACCCGTGAGCGCAGGAGAAAGTCCCCAACGCGGTGAGCGCGCAGTCGTGCCCGCGCGCGTCAAGCACCGCGATCTTCTCCGGCGCTGCCTTGACGAAGCTGGGCCAGGGTTCAGGGAGACGGCCCGGCCACGGATCGGCCCGCAGGGTATCGGAGGGCGCCTGCTCCCACAGCCGCATCTGATGCGCCTCCAGGGGGTGGCGCCCACCCACGTGCTCCGGAGCCACCACGGAATCCTCCCCCAGTAGGCTCTGAATGCGGCTCACCGCCCGCGCGGCCGCATCCGCACTGGCACGATCCGAACCCCACAGCGCGCCCTGGGCACGGCCCGCGGGCAGAATCGCGCTGGCGGCGATCGAAATGCGGGAAATCCCGTGCTGCTCCTCGGACATCCAGGCGCTCAGCTGCCAGCGCACGCGGTCAGAGATGTCCTTAGCGCTGGCCGCGTCGAGCGACCAGGCACGTCGGCGTTCCACGCTACTGCGGGTGCAGATCGTCAGCTCGCGGGCGATCACGCCCCGGAGGGTGAGGGCCTCGGCCAGCTCCTCCCCCATCTGACGTGCCAGGAAGGCCGCCTGGTCGAGGTTGGCCAACGGCGGATCCGCCTCCCGTTCCACCACCAGCTCCTGCACGCCGTAGCTTGCCCCGTCCCGCTCCGGCTCTCCCCCGTCAATCAACGACAGGACCCGCCCGGCCACCTCGAAACGGGTGAGCAGGGCAGCCCGGTCCAGCCGGCGAAGATCCCCGATGGTAAGCACTCCTAGGTTCTCCATCGCGCCGACGAAGGCGCGCATCTGCTCCCGCGATCGCGCCGTGGCCGCCCCGTGAAGGATCGCCCCGACCGGGTGGGCGTCGAGGAACGGGGGCGCGTGGCGGACGTGGGCATCCGTCCGCGCGGCCAGGATGGAGGTGAGTAACCCGTCCCCGAATCCGACGTGGGCTTCTAGACCGGTGTGAAGCGCGATGTCCCCCACCAGGTTCTCCGACAGCGCCCGCACGCTACCAGCCGCTCCCACCGGCCCACGCGCGAGGAAGGTGATGAGGCCGGGTTCGAGCACGCTGAGGTAGGCGATGTGTTCCTCGCACACCCGCACAACCCGCTCGAAACTAGCTACCTCCAGATCCGGATCTTGCCGGATGAGATGCAACCCGGAGGCGACCGACTGCGCCTGGCGCCGCTTCATCCCCTCACGCACGCCCTCCGCGTACGCCACCCCGTTGACGGCGACCACGCGGTTGGCGTAGATCGCCACCGGTTCTTCCGGCAGCGCGCGGCCGGCCATGATGGCACTGGCCACCGGCCAGTCCGGAACCCAGACACTGCCCCGCATCATGAGGCCCGGCCTCCCACCGCTCTTAGGTCGCCCTCATAGCGCGCCGGCTCCCAGCCGTCCCGCTCGTAGCGCACGGAGGCACTCCCCCAGCGCGTGGCGATCTCATAGTCAACGCCGCTGATGTGGCCCTCCTCCAGACCCCGCACCCCGACCAGCCGGCAGCGCATACCCACGGAGGCCTGCGGCCAGTTCATCGCCAGCAACAGCGCGCCCTTGGACATCGCACGCCGATGGAGCACGCGGCGCTCGCGGGCGTCAAGCGACACGTCCCCCAGCACCACCGCGTCAAAGCCGTCGATCGCGGCGCTGACCACACGGGCCCCCTGCGCCTCGATCCGTGGAACGGCAACGACCCGGCCCATATCCAGGCCCAGCCGTTCCGCGCATGCCCACCCCACGTCCGGAGCGCCGAGGAAGGCGATCCAGGCCTCCTGCCCAGAGAGGAGAGCGGCCAGGAAGGTCAGAAGGAAGGGCGAGCCTTCCACGCTGACTACCCCGCGCCGGATGAGGCCGTGCGGCAGGGCGGCTACGAGGTGGGATGGAACGGAAAAGGCATCGGAGGCCACCTCCCCGCTCAGCGTTCCTCCCGCCTGCACCTCCTGCGCCTGCACCTCCTGCGCGCGCACGACGCGCAGGCCCGCGCGCATCTCTGCCGCAGCCAGCGCTTTGCGCGCGGTTGCAAGCTTATCCATCAGCCACCCCCTTCGAACACATGTTCGATACTCATCTTAGGAGCGGCCCCCGACAAAAACTAGCCGCCGGGAAGTCCCAAGCCGCACGCACGGGCCAGAACCTGCCCACCTGTGACCTACTTCGCATATGATGGGGCCATGAACCTCGAACGACCCCTCGCGCCAGATCCCTACGAGCTTCTTCCCGCAGTCCCCTCGTTCACGCTGACAAGCCCCACGCTCACCGATGGCGGCGTCATGCCAGAATTCCACCTCGGCTTCGCGGACAACGTCTCGCCCGCCCTCGAGTGGTCCGGCTTCCCGCCAGAGACCCAAGGTTTCGCCGTCACGTGCTTTGACCCCGACGCGCCCACGCCCTCGGGTTATTGGCACTGGATCGTGCTCGACCTCGCGGACATCACCTGCCTGGAGGAGGGCGCCGGCCAGCATGACCTGACGCTCCCCGGCGCGGCGAGCCACATCCGCAACGATGCAGGCGAGTTCGCCTACTACGGGGCCGCTCCCCCGCCGGGCGACGTGCACCCGCACCGTTACATCTTCGTGGTCCATGCCCTCGATGTGCCTTCGCTCGAGCTTGACCCGGAGGACACGACGCCGGCTGCCGCGGCCTTCCACACCGTCTTCCATACGCTGGCGCGCGCTCGCCTCACGGTGACCTACCAGCGTTAGGTTCGACCAGTTGAACACCCGCGCTACACTGGGCGGGTGCTCAACTTCGTTTTCCATGAACCTAAGATCCCCGGCAACACCGGCAACGCCATTCGGCTGGCCGCCTGCACGGGCGCGCGATTGCACCTTATTGAGCCGCTCGCCTTCACCTTCGACGACGCGCACCTAAAGCGCGCCGGGCTCGACTACCATGACCTGGCCGACCTCGTCATCCACAAGTCATGGGAGGACGCCAAGGCCTACTTCGGGCCCGACCGGCGGATCTTCGCCTTCACCAGCCACACGTCCAACAACTTCGCCGACGAATCCTACCGCGACGACGACGTGCTCCTGTTCGGCACGGAGCCGACCGGGCTGCCAGAATTGGTGCTTGATGATCCGCGGGTCACCAAGTGGCTCCGAATTCCAATGCTACCCGGCCGGCGCTCCCTCAACCTGGCCAACGCCGCCTCGATCGCGGTGTACGAGGCCTGGCGTCAGCTAGGATTTACCTCCGCTTCGATGTAGAGCGCGCCCCCGCAACGAGCGTCACTCCCAGGCCGGCCAGCCCCACAGCCATCGCCGCGAAGGGCAGCGAGAAGGCGCCGGTGTTGGCCAGAACGGCCGGCGGGGTGCTCGGCTTCGGCTCGGGCGCCGGTACCGGAGTCGGTTCTGGCTTCGGCTGCGGAGCGGGAGTCGGTGTCGGCTCAGGTGTCGGCTCCGGCGTGGGCTCCGGCATGGGCTCGGGTGTCGGCTCCGGCATGGGCTCGGGTGTCGGCTCGGGTGTCGGCTCCGGTTCCGGTTCGGGCTCAACGAACACCGTCTCATCGGGCTCGAAGAACGGCATGGCTACGTTATCCTGCGGCAGGCCGGCGAAGTCGCCGTCGTCGCGGAAATGGCCGTCCACCACCACGGTGTACCAGCCGGGGCTGGGCTCGTGGTCGAAGACCACCTCGTACGTGCCGGGCTCGATGACGCTCAAGCTCACGGTTTCCGCAGCCTCCACGCCGTCCGGCACGGCCTCTTGCTCTTCGAGCTGCTCCTCGAACGGCCCGTAGAGGCGCGCGGTGAGGTCAAAGGTGGCGGGGATGCGCTCGACCTTGGGCCACTCATCGGCGCTCACGGTCACAAGATCGCGGATTGCGCCCGAGTCCTTGATGGCCGCCTTGGTCGAGATGCTCACCTTCGTCTGGCTCGGCGCGTTGCGCAGCACCGCGTTTTGCTCGATCGCGCCGCTTTCGCCGCGCATATGCAGGTCCTGGGCCACGGAGTGGTGGCCAGTGGCGAACGAGTGGCCGGGGATCTTCGAGTAGGTGACCTTGAGCGTTACCTCACCGAAGGCCGGCGCCGTGACCGCGAAGCTCTGCTGCTCGGCGCCCGTGGTGCCCGTGAGCACGGCCTCTCCCGTCGATTCCCACGTGGCGCCCGAAAGCTCAGCGCTAAACGGCACGCCCACGAGCGGCACGCCAGCCTGGCCGATCACCGTAAAGCCGCTCAACTTGCCGTCGGCGAAGGTCAGCTCTCCGGCCTTGTGCGGCCCGGCAATCTTTGCCGCTATCTCCAGTAGCTTGCGTGCCTGATCCTGCCACGCCTTCTTCGACGTCGAGGCGATCCCGCGCGAATCGGCGGTCAGCTCGTGGACGGCGAGAGTGAAGGCCTCGGGCGCGATCCCCGCCACGGCCTCGGTGCCCCATAGGTCGAACATCGCGGCGACCTTGCCGGTGTCGGAGGCACTGATCGAGGTTTTCCACCCCACCTCAGTGCCCTGCTGCGTGTAGGGCTCCCCGGCGCGGGTGAGGCTTCGGGATTCGAAGTCGGCCTTCTCCATGCCGGGCTGGTAGCTGAAGTTCAGCTGGGTGTCACCGGTGCAGATGGCGATCGGCACGTGCGGGCTCGACAGCGCTCCCCACCGGCTCGGTTCGGTTGCCACGCGCGTCCAGCTCTGCTCGCCTGCGACGGCGAACGGAACGAAAGCGAAAAGTGCGGCTGCGAGGATAAAAATAAATGATCGACGAATGATGGTGTCCATGTTTCTCCCTTCGACGAGACCATCATGTCGAGAATCGCAAGACTCCGTTTTTGCAAAGTGCCCAAATGTGGATAGAGCGTGCACGAACGGAATTGTGCATAACTTTTTTGAAGAAAACCCACGCCGGGTATACCCCGCTGACCTGCGCCGGGTAAACACGGACCATGTTCGCGTGACCGAGTATTCCCCCGCCGAACGCGCCTTTGCCTCCACCTTCGCCAAGACTCTCATCGAGCGCCGCAGGCGCATGGGGCTCACCCAGGAGCAGGTGGCGCTCGCGGCGGATATCAACCGCAATCACTACCAGCTCATGGAGCACGCCCGCGCCGACCGGCGCACGAACAGCCCGGCCAACCCGCGCATGAGTACGCTCATCAAACTCGCCAAGGTCTTCGACTGCTCCGTACCCGACCTCCTCGAGGCCGCCCTCGCCGATTACCAGGCAGTCGAGGATCGCAGCTAGGGCCGTAGCGCCCAGGCCGCCAACGCGCTCGTGGCCGCCACGTTAAGCGAGTCCACCCCGCCGGCCATAGGGATCGTCACCACGTAGTCACTCTTCGCCAGCGTCGCATGCGCGAGCCCGTCACCCTCCGCGCCGAAGATCATCGCCACCTTCTCCGCGGCCATATCCGCTGCGAACTGATCGAGCGTCACCGCGTTATCCGACAGCGCCAACGACGCTGTTACCCACCCCGCGTCGGCAAGCGCGGCGATCGCGTGAGGCCAGCCCTCGATCCGGGTCCACGGCACCTGGAAGACCGTGCCCATCGACACCTTGACCGAGCGCCGGTAGAGCGGATCGGCGCAGTGGTCGGTGACCAGCACGGCGTCGACCCCGAGCGCGGCCGCCGAACGGAAGATCGCACCCACGTTCGTATGGTTGACCAGGTCCTCCAAGATAAAAATCCGCCGGGCGTCCGGGCACTGCGCGAGGAACTCCCCCAGCCCCTGCAGCGCGGGCCGGTTCATCGAGGCGATCGCGCCGCGGTGTACCTGGAAGCCCGTGAGCTCGGTCAGCAGATCCTCGGGCACGATGAACTGCGGCACGTCGCCCGGGAAGAAATCGGCCAGGGACTCGATCCACCTTTCGGTCATGACAGCGGCGCGCGGCGTATGGCCTGCGGCCACGGCGCGCCGGATAACCTTGTCCCCCTCCGCCAGGTACAGACCGCGCTCGGTCTCCAGCTTCTTGCGCAACGCCACGTCCGTGAGGCGAAAGAAGTCATCGAGGCGCGGATCGGTCAGGTCATCAACGTAAGTGAGCACGGATCATACTTTGCCACACCGCCCGGGTACACAAAAGGTGGCCACCTCTCGGCGGCCACCTTTCGCTGTTGCTTACTCGCCTCTCTGCTCCGGCATATCCGGGTGCTGGCCGAGCTCGGCGCGCGGATCGAACGGCTTACCCGAGTGGGTGCCGGATTCCTCCGCCTCCGACGACGCCCGGGTCGCCTCGCCGCGGGCGCTCGCCAGCGCCTCATCCACGTCCTGCAGGCTCGTGGAGGCAAGCGAATCGGCGATGTCCTCGTCCAGGCCCTCGAAGTTCACGGTGACCGGCTCGTCCCCGCCACGGCCGGTGAAGCCCTTGGTGACGGCGTCGAGAGCGGCGGTGAGTTCGGTGGGGACGATCCACAGCTTCGAGGACTGCGAATCGGCGATCTGCGGCAGGATCTTCAGGTACTCGTAGGACAGCAGCTTTGGATCGGCGTTGCCGCGGTGGATGGCGTCGAACACTTGGAGGATCGCGCGGGATTCACCCTGGGCCTCGAGGATTGCCGACTGGGCCGCGCCCTCGGCACGCAGGATGGCCGACTGCTTCTCACCCTCAGCGGTGAGGATCGCAGACTGCTTGACGCCCTCGGCCGTGAGGATCGCGGCGCGGCGGTCGCGCTCGGCCTTCATCTGCTGCTCCATGGCCGACTGGACGGTGGCCGGCGGGTCGATCGCCTTCAGCTCCACGCGCGAGACGCGGATGCCCCAACGGCCGGTGGCCTCGTCGAGAACGCCGCGTAGCTGGCCGTTGATCTGGTCGCGGCCCGTGAGCGCCTGCTCCATGTCCATCGAACCGATGATGTTTCGCAGCGTGGTCACGGCCAGCTGCTCGATGGCCGACATCGGGTCGGCGATCTCGTAGGTGGCGGCCTCCGGCTGCGTGACCTGGTAGTAGATGACCGTGTCAATGTTGACCACGATGTTGTCCGACGTAATCACGGGCTGCGGCGGGAACGGCACAACCTGTTCACGCATGTCGATACGCTGGCGGACCGAATCAAGGAACGGGATGAGGAAGTGAAGGCCGGGCCGGAGGGTCTTGTTGTACTTTCCAAGACGCTCGATGATGACCGTGAAACCTTGGTGGACCTGAATGACGGACTTCGCAATGCCGACGACGACAAGCAGCGCCAGAATCGCGAGGAATGCGAGCAGAATCGTGTTTTCTGACATGATTCCTACTTTCTTTTCTAGGACTCGTTGCGGACAGGTGTAACGACCACGCGGGCGCCCTCCACGGACTGGATGACAACGGCCGAGCCCTCATCGATCGGTTCGCCGGCGCACTTCGCGCTCCAAACTTCACCGCCGATCTTGACGCGTCCGGCGTTAGCGGTGATATCCGACAGGGCCTGACCGGTCCTACCCGCGAGGGCGTAAACGTTGGATTCGCCGCGCGAGGAATCGTTGACGTGCCTGCGCGCCCACGGGCGCACGAAGGCGATACCGAGCGTAGAGATGATTCCAAAGACGACGATCTGTAACGCAAGGGCCGACGGCGACGCGAGGGAGACGAAAAGCGCCGCGAGCGTTCCGGCCGAAAACATCATGAACAGGAAATCAACGGTGATCGTTTCAACGATGAGCAAAGCTACCGTGATAATCGCCCAAATACCCCAGGCCATGGATAACCTCCTTGGTCAACTCCAGTATACGTGCAAGGCTGACGCTCGCGCCCGTCGAGCTACGACTGCCACGCCCGTGCGGTGTAACGGCCGGCGTCAAGTGAGAGATCGACGTCGACACCGAACACGGACGACAGGGTCTTCGAGGTCATGACCTCCTCGAGCTCTCCAGCGGCGGCCACCTGCCCGTCCTTGAGCAGGAGGCCGTGGGTGAAGCCCTGCGGGATGTCCTCCACGTGGTGGGTGACGAGCACGATGACCGGCGCGTAGATGCCGCCCGCCAGCTGGGACAGCGAGGTGAGCAGCTGCTCGCGCCCGCCAAGGTCGAGGCCGGAGGCAGGCTCATCCAGGACCAGCACCTCCGGGTCAGGCATGAGAGCGCGGGCGATGCCCACGCGCTTGCGCTCCCCCGAGGACAGGGTGCCCCACCGCTGATCGGCAAGCCCCGCAACACCGAGGGCATCGAGCAGGCCGAGCGCCCGCTCGTCATCGAGCTCCTCGTAGGACTCGCGCCACGTGCCCACCATGCCATAGGCCGCGCTGCGCACGACGTTGAGCACGGTTTCGGCGTCGTTGATGCGCTGGTCGAGCGCCGAGGATGCAAGTCCCACGAGCGGGTAGAGTTCGGAGACGTCGGTGTGCCCCAGCTGTTCGCCGATGATCGTCACCTTGCCCGACGTCGGGTGCATCCGCCCGGAAATGAGGCGGATGAGCGTGGTCTTGCCCGCGCCGTTCGGGCCGAGCACTACCCAGCGCTCGCCTTCGTTGACCGACCAATCAATGCCATCGATGATGTGGCGCCCGCCGCGGCGGACAACCACGTTGCTTACCTGAAGTACGTCTCCCATATCAACCAGCCTAGTTTACGGAAGGGCCGGCGCGCTCGTCGCACGCCGACCCTCCTCGCGATTGGTCCGACTCTTAGCGGCCGAGGATGTCGTCGTAGAAGGCCATGGTCTTCACCGCAATGGATTCCCACGAGAAGTGGTCTTCCACGCGCTTACGCCCGGCCTTACCCATCCCCTTGGCGCGCTCCGGATCAGCGACCATGTCCGCCAGCGCCTGGCCCAGGTCCTTTTCGAACTTGTCCGGATAAAGCGGCGTGCCCGTGCCGTCCTGCTTCTGCTCGATCGGGACGAGAGTGCCCGTCACGCCGTGATCGATGCAGTCCGGGATGCCACCGGTGGCCGTGCCAACCACCGGCAGGCCCACCGCCATCGCCTCCAAGTTGACGATGCCGAGCGGCTCGTAAACGGAGGGGGTGACAAAGGTGGTCGAGCACGATTCGAGGGCCACGATCTTGTCATGCGGTAGGTGCTCGTCGATCCAGACCACGCCGGTGCGCGTCTTTTGCAGCTCCTCCACGAGCGCCCGGGTCTCTTCCAGGATCTCCGGGGTATCCGGGGCGCCGGCGCACAGGATCACCTGCACCTCCTCCGGCACGTAGCGCAGGGCGCGCAACAGGCCCGGCACGCCCTTCTGGCGCGTGATGCGGCCGACGAAGATGATCGTGGGCTGATCAGGATCCAGGCCGTAGGAGCGGAAGTACTCGCGGGCCTTGTCCCACTCCTCCTGCGTCTGCGGGGCCTTCCAGTCATCGAGGTCAATGCCGTTGTGGATCACCCGCACCTTGTCCGGATCCACGTTCGGGTAGGCGCGCAGGATGTCGTCACGCATGCCGTTGGAGACGGCCACGATGCCGTCAGCCGCCTCGTAGGCGGTCTTCTCGATCCAGGACGAGACCTCGTAGCCGCCACCGAGCTGCTCACGCTTCCAGGGGCGCAGCGGTTCGAGGGAGTGGGCTGAGATGACGTGCGGGATACCGTACATGAGCTTGGACAGGTGGCCGGCCATGTTGGCATACCACGTATGGGAGTGGACGAGGTCCGCCTCCCCCGTCTTGTCGGCGATCAGAAGATCCACTCCCAGCGTCTTGAGCGTGCCGTTCGCGTCGGCCAGCTCAACCACATTGGTGTACCCGTGGACGCCCTCCTCCTCGCGCGGGCCATCGAAAGCGTGGACGTGAACCTCTGCGTGTGCGCGAAGAACCTTCGCCAATTCGGTGACGTGTACGCCCGCTCCGCCATACACGTGAGGCGGGTATTCGCGAGTGAGCAGATCGACTCTCATCGGGTTTCCTTTCCTAAAGATGAACGCCTCTTTAAGCCTATCGTCAAAGCTTGGGCAATTCGTTAGAACGGACAAATTCGTCGGCCCAACCGGATATGGTTAGGAATATGAGATCAAATCCACGTGTACTTGCCATTGTCCTTGCGGGAGGCGAAGGAAAGCGCCTCATGCCGCTTACGCAGGATCGCGCTAAGCCGGCGGTCCCTTTCGGCGGCACGTACCGCCTCATCGATTTTTCGCTGTCCAACATCGTCAACTCGGGCTACCTGAAGATCGTGGTGTTGACGCAGTACAAGTCGCACTCGCTTGACCGCCACATTTCCAAGACGTGGCGCATGTCGAGCCTGCTGGGCAACTACGTCTCCCCGGTCCCGGCTCAGCAGCGCGTGTCGAAGGAGTGGTTCTCCGGCTCGGCGGACGCGATCTTCCAGTCGCTCAATATCCTCGACGACGAGCGGCCCGATTACGTCCTTATCACGGGCGCGGACAACATCTACCGCATGGACTTCTCCCAGATGGTCCGCCAGCATATCGACACGGGCGTGGGGATGACGATTTCCGGTATTCGCCAGCCGATTGAGATGTCCACGTCTTTCGGCGTGATCGATACCGATCCGAACAACTCGAAGATGGTCCGCCAGTTCCTTGAGAAGCCCGCTCAGGTGGACGGCCTGCCGGATTCCCCGAACGAGATCCTCGCATCGATGGGTAACTACGTCGTCACCGCTGACGCGCTTTACCAGGTGTTGCACGAGGACGCGGACAACCTCGAGTCCAAGCACGACATGGGCGGCGACATCGTGCCGAAGTTCGTGGAGAACGGCGACTGCGGCGTCTACGACTTCACGTTCAACGACGTGCCCGGCTCCACCGAACGCGATCGCAACTACTGGCGCGACGTCGGCACGATCGACATGTTCCACGAAGCGAACATGGACCTCATCTCGGTCAACCCGATCTTCAACCTGTACAACGACAAGTGGCCGCTCTACACCGGCTACACCGGCCTTCCGCCGGCCAAGTTCGTCTACGGTCACCGCGAACGCCTAGGCCACGCGCTCGATTCGATCATCGCCCCCGGCGTCATCATCTCCGGCGGCGAGGTCCTCGGCTCGGTGCTCTCCCCGCATGTGCGTGTGAATTCGTGGTCTTCGGTACGCGATTCGGTGCTGTTCGACGGCGTCAACGTTGGCCGCAACGCCACCGTGGTCGGCGCAATCCTGGACAAGTATGTCCAGGTGGACGAGGGCGCCCAGGTGGGTATCGATCACGAACACGACCGGGCTCGTGGCTTCCACATTTCCGACGGTGGAATCGTGGTGGTCCCGAAGGGCATGCGCGTCACGATGCACTAAGCACATCGGCAGAAAGTGGGGGTAGCCTCGGGCGCCCCCACTTCGCTGTTAGTGACATGGCGAGACGTAGATGTGGCGCGGCGACTAGCCTAGAGGCATGTTGCATCGTTTCTCGCTCGTGGCCCCGCACCCCATCCCGGCATCGTTGTGCCATCATGTGCGGCTGGCGATTGAGGATGTGACCTCCGATTACGACGCGCGGCCGGTCGCCACAGTTGGCCTGCACGCCCACACCTGGCTCTTTGACGGCCCAGACGAGGACGCCCCGGGTAGCTACGGTTCGCGCTACGCTTCCCGTGCCGAGTTCTACGACGAGCTGCGCGGCCCGGCGATCGCGCTTGCGATCGATTCGGCGCTCATCGCCGGCCCGATGGCGAAGGCCGGCCCGGCGGCGATCGTCACTGATGTTGACTCCACGTTCATTACCACCGAGGTCATTGAGATGCTGGCGGCCCATGCCGGCGCCGAGGAGGAGGTCCGGGCGGTGACTGAGGCCGCGATGCGCGGTGAACTCGACTTTGCCGAGTCCCTGGCCCACCGGGTGGCCAAGCTCGCCGGCGTGAGCGAGGGGGTTTTCGGCCACGTGCTGGCCGAGGTGCAGCTGACCCCGGGCGCGCAGAGGCTCGTCAGGGCCGTCCACGCCCGCGGGGGCAGGTTCGGCCTGGTCTCGGGCGGCTTTACCGAGGTGGTCGGTCCGCTCGCGGAGCGCGAGGGGATCGACCGCTTCGTCGCGAACGGCCTCGAGGTCGAATCCGGCGCTCTCACTGGGCGCACCTACGGCCCGGTCATCGACAGCGCCGCCAAGGTCGCCGCGATCGAGGGCTGGGATCGCGAGTGGGGCATCGAACAGGATATGGTGCTGTGTGCCGGGGACGGCGCGAACGACCTGCCGATGATGCGACGCGCGGGGCTCGGCGTGGCCTTCCAGGGCAAGCCGATCGTGCGCGAGCAGGCCGACTGCGCGGTCAGCTTCCCGCGCCTGGATGCGATCGCGGCCCTCGTGGGGTGGGACATCGATGCCTAGTCCCATGTGTCCATTGCGTTTCGGGGAGCCGTGCACCCTGTGCCAGCTCTACATGACGGGCCCGGAGGATTGCCAGACCGTCAAGCTCGTCATGGAGGATCCGGAGCTGCGCGCGGAGTGGGCGGCGCGCCGGACCGAATACAACCGCGCCAAGCGGGGAGGCTCGACACAACCCCGGAACGTGGACCCACCCAGACCCATATAGCAATCGGCAACCGGTATATTCCAGAAAACTGTCGCGCCGCGACCCGCCCTACCTCGGTACCGATCTGCCCAGCGTTTAGCTATCGCCGCAGGACACTGGAGACCCTCTGCGGCATGACACAACGGACAGCCCAGCGCCGATCGCAGCCCCGAGGTTGAAGATCCACAGGAATCCCGTGGGCGCCAAGGCCATGATGCTAAAACCGACGACCATTGCCCACGGCGCGCTCTTGATCCACCCTGCACATACTGTGATCGCGCCGGCAACAGCCGCGATAACGAACGGGTAGAGTTCGGTGGTTCCGCCCTGGTAAATAAATGCGACGTACGTGCCGTAGGCAACACCGCCGAGCCCGAAGAGGAAGGCGATTGCGAGAGCAACGTTGAGTTTCATAGTATCGCCCTTCACCACGTACTAGAACTACTGGTCTTTGATGCCGTCGCCATATGCGTGCCGGGACAAGCGCGGCTTTGCCAAAATGATACCCAATGTGCCCCATTGAACTGAGAAGTGTGCGTATTGCGAAGTTCAATGGCCTGCCATCTTGAGGTGGCATTACACCAGAGCCAATCGGTATGGAACGTGCCCGAAGATCTACCGACCACAGTCGATGATGGCGTCCTATCCAGACGTGTAAGGGGCGGCTTGTTAGCGTGATTCCATGGCACACCGAATCATCTGTAGAGCCTGAATACCGCCCACGCTCGTGACGATGCATACGCCCGTCCCGTAGCTCTCAGGGCTACGCCTTGCGTTGCTACATCGGCGCCCGGATGAAGGCCTGCAGCGGGAGCGAACCAAGGGATAGCTCCTCCCACGCGTGACCGCCACCGAAGATCGCCGCCCCCGCCGTCGGGAAGCCCGAAGCGAAGCCGGCCTCGCCCACCCGGTCCCACAGCTGGTAGGACACGGCGGACATGGTCGGCTCGTGCCCGACCACCATGACCACCCGCCCATTTGCCGCCACGCGTAGCAGCTCCACGACGTCGTCCCCGCCGGCCGAATACAGGCTCGGCTCCACGAAGCGTTCCTTGACGACCAGTCCGCCCGAGGTCAACGACTCGAGGGTCTGGAGGGTGCGGGCGGCATCGGAGACGAAGAGCTGGTCGACCTCACCCACGGCGCGGTCGATCGCTCCCCCGACGAAGCCGGCCTGCCGGCGTCCGTGGTCGGTGAGCGGGCGGGCGTGATCGGGCGAGCCGTGTCCGGCCTTAGCGTGGCGCATGATGATGAGCATGGCTCCAGCCTAAGCCAAGGAGATGAGGTCGATGTAGTCATCAGACCACAGGTCCTCATCCCCGTCGGGCAGGAGGAGCACGCGCTCGGGTTCGAGCGCGCTGACGGCGCCCTCGTCGTGGGTGACGAGCACGACCGCGCCCTCGTACTTGCGCAGCGCGTCGAGGATCTTCTCCCGGGAGGCCGGGTCGAGGTTATTGGTCGGCTCGTCGAGGAGCAAGACGTTGGCGCCGCTGGCCACGATCGTGGCGAGGGCCAGGCGCGTCTTCTCGCCGCCGGAGAGGACGCCGGCGGGCTTGTCGGCGTCCTCTCCGGAGAAGAGGAAGGAGCCGAGCACCGTGCGCACGTCCGTGTCCGTGAACTCGGTGGGCGCGGCGCGGCGCATGTTCTCGTACACGCTGGCGCCGGTGTCGATGAACTCGTGTTCTTGGGCGTAGTAGCCGAGCTTGAGGCCGTGGCCGTCCTGGACCTCGCCTGTGTCGGGTTGCTCGACCCGGGCGAGCAGGCGCAGCAGCGTGGTCTTGCCGGCGCCGTTGAGGCCGAGGATCACCACGCGCGAGCCGCGGTCGATCGCGAGGTCCACGCCCGCGAACACCTCGAGCGAGCCGTAGGACTTGCTCAGCCCCTCGCCGCGCAGCGGGGTCTTCCCGCACGGCGCTGGCGTGGGGAAGCGCAGGTTCGCCACCTTCTCCGCCGCGCGCTCGGCCTCCAGGCCCTCGAGCATGCGCTCGGCGCGCTTTTCCATGTTCTGCGCCGCCACGGCCTTCGTGGCCTTGTAGCGCATCTTGTCGGCCTGGGCCATGAGGGCCGCGGCCTTCTTCTGCGCGTTTTGCCGTTCACGACGCCGGCGCTTCTCGTCCGTCTCGCGCTGGAGCACATACTTGTCCCAGCCCATGTTGTAGATGTCGAGCGTGGAGCGGTTCGCGTCCAGGTACCACACCGTGTTCACCGTCTCCTGCAGCAGCTGGACGTGGTGGGAGACGATGACGTAGCCGCCACTATAGGCCTTGAGCCAGTCGCGCAGCCATAAGATGGAATCATGGTCGAGGTGGTTGGTCGGCTCGTCGAGCAGCAGGGTCTCGGCGTCGGAAAACAGCACGCGGGCGAGCTCGACGCGCCGGCGCTGGCCGCCCGAGAGGGTCTCGAGCGGCTGGTCGAGCACGCGGTCGGGAAGCCCGAGGGCGGCGGTGATGCGGGCGGCCTCCGAGTTGGCGGCCCATCCCCCGGCGGCGGTGAACTCCGCGTCCAGGCGCACGTAGCGTTCCATCGCCTTTTGCTGCTTGGGGCCGGTGAGGGTGGACATCTCGCGCTCGGCACGGTTGATCCGGGCGATCATCTTCTCAATCCCGCGCACCGACAGGATCCGTTCGCGCGCGATCTGCGTAAGGTCCCCCTCGCGGGTGTCCTGGGGCAGGTAGCCGACCTTGCCGCGCCGGTGGATCGCTCCCCCGCGTTCGACGACGTCGGAACTCGCCTCCTCGCCAGCCAGCAGGCGCAGCAGCGTGGTCTTTCCGGCGCCATTTCGCCCCACCAGCCCGATCCGCTTGCCGCGGGCGACGTTGAGGGAGACCTCGTTGAGGAGGACGCGCTCGCCGATGCGCATGTGAACGTTGAGTCCCTGAATCATTACCCCAGTCTAACGGGAGCGGGCTTGCGCGCCCGAGTCAGTACTTGTCGGATGGGCAGGATAGACTCGTGGCAAAGAACACGAAAGGGGCCTGGCATGACCTTCAATGACAACGCTCAGCTCAACACGTCCGGGGTGAGCAGGGGCCGACGCGGCGCCGCAGTTGGCGGAATCGGAGGCTTTGGCCTGGTGGGAGTGGTCATCTACTTCCTCCTCACCGGCACCCTGCCCGATTTCGGCCAGTCCTACCAGGCACCCGTCCAGAGCGAAGACACGTCGGCAAGCCTGGAGCAGATGTGCCAAACGGGCGCAGACGCCAACAAGTACGTGGAGTGCCGCATGGTGGGCGGGAAGAACTCCATCGACGACTTCTGGGGCCGCCAGACCCCCGAGGAGCTGGGTATCCGCTACCGCCCGGCCTCGCTCAACCTCTTCTCCGGCCAGGTCTCCACCGCGTGCGGCGCGGGATCATCGCAAACCGGGCCCTTCTACTGCCCGGGCGATCAGACGATCTACATCGACGTCACGTTCTTCGACCAGCTCGAAAGCCTTGGCGCGGACAACGCCCCGCTGGCCCAGCTTTACATCCTTGCCCACGAATACGGCCACCACATGCAGCTGCTGACGGGCGACTTGAACAAGATCGATCATCGCTCCAGTGGCGAGGACTCCTCTATGGTCCGCTCCGAGCTGCAGGCCGACTGCCTGGCGGGCGCCTGGATCCACAACGCCGCCACCACCACCGATGCCAACGGCAATACGTTCATGAAGCAGCCCACCCAGGAGGAGTTGCGTGCCGCGCTGAACGCCGCCCAGGCCGTGGGCGATGACCGGATCTACGAAAACGCGGGCCTGCAGGCCAACCCGGACAACTTCTCCCACGGCTCTGCCGAGAAGCGCATGGAGTGGCTCACCCGCGGTATCAACGGGGGCACATACGAAACGTGCGAGACCTGGAGCGTCGCACATCCGTAAAGCGTCTACTTGACGATCGAGATCCCGGTCGCCTCGGCGGCCTCTTCGAGTGAGCCAAGGTTGACCACGTCGGTGAATCCTTGCTCCTCCATGTGGGCCTTGGCCTGCCCGGCGCGGTTGCCCGAGCGGCAGTAGAGCAGGTACTGCTCGTCCTTATCGAGCTCCGCGATCCCCGACGCGAATTCCCCGGAATTCCAATCGAGGTGGAGGGCGCCATCCAGGTGGCCGGCGTCGTACTCCTCGAGGGTGCGTACGTCGATCACCACGGCGTCGCCCGAAAACTCCTCCGAGGTGATCGGCGAATTGGACGAGCAGGCGCTCAGGCTCAACATGAGAGCGGCAAGAGCCGCGACGCGTCTCATACGTTGAAGCCTAGGGCTCGCAGCTGGTCGCGCCCGTCGTCGGTGATGCGCTCCGGGCCCCACGGCGGGAGCCACACCCAGTTGATCCGAAGGTCATCCACGAGCCCGGCCACCGCCTGGCGCGCCTGCTCCTCAATGACGTCAGTGAGCGGGCATGCGGCTGAGGTAAGGGTCATGTCCGCGATCGCGGTGTTGCCATCGAGCGTGACGCCGTACAGCAGGCCGAGGTCAACAATGTTGATGCCCAATTCGGGGTCGATGACGTCGCGTAACGCTTCTTCGATGTCTGCGACGTTCGGTGGTGTCTGAGTCACTGCCATCTCCTATTCTTGGCCCTACTCGAGGGCCTGGTCCGTTGCGTCGCGCAATGCCATCCATCCCAGCAGCGCGCATTTGATTCGCATGGGGAACTTGGACACGCCTTGGAAGGCCGAGGCGTCCTCGAGCAGGTCGGCGTCCTCGTCCGAGATCGCCCCGCCCTGCTGGTCCATCATGTGGCGGAAGGTGTGGTAGAGCAGGTCGAATTCCTCCACCGTCTTGCCGTCCACGAGCTCGGCCATGATCGAGATTGACGCCTGCGAGATCGAGCACCCGTGCCCGTCCCAGGCCAGGGCGATCTTGCCGTCCTCGATGTTGACCTGCATGGTGACCTGGTCGCCACACGTGGGGTTGACCTGGAAGGATTCCCCCGCCGGGTCGGTCAGGCTCCCTTCGCCGTGGCGTTCGCGCGCGGCGTCGAGAATGATCTCCTGGTACATCTGTTCGAGTTCGTTCATCGCCTCAATCCTTTAGTCCAAAGAACGAGCGTACACCGGAAAGTACCTCGAGGAACACGTCGACTTCTTCCGCCGTGTTGTAGGGCCCGAACGACGCGCGGCTGGAGGCGTGAACTCCGAAGTGGGCGTGGACGGGCTGGGCGCAGTGGTGGCCCACCCGGATCGCGATGCCCTTCGAGTCGAGCACCTGGCCGACGTCGTGCGGGTGGACGCCGTCGACGTCGAAGCTGACGATACCGAGCCGGTCGCCGGCGTCGGTGGGGCCAAGCACGCGCACGCCCGGGATCTTCGCCATCCCCTCGAGCGCGCGGGCCGTGAGGGCGGCCTCGTGCTCCTCGACCCTGTCCATCCCGATATTCATGAGGTAGTCGGCGGCCACTCCCATGCCCACGGCCTGCGCAACCGGCTGCGTGCCAGCCTCGAAGCGCGCCGGCGGCATCGCGAACGTGGTCTTGTCCATGGTCACGATCTCCACCATCGACCCGCCCGTGAGGAACGGCGGGAGCGCCTCGAGCAGCTCCTTGCGCCCGTAGAGCGCGCCGATGCCGGTGGGGCCGAGCATCTTGTGCCCGGAAAAGACGGCGAAGTCCACATCGAGTGCGTGGAAGTCCACCGGCATGTGCGGCACCGACTGGCACGCGTCCATGACGACGACCGCGCCCACGCCCCGCGCCAGTTCCACGATCCGCGCCACGGGCGCGACGACGCCGGTCACGTTGGCCACGTGGGCGTAGGCAACTACCTTCGTGCGCTCATCGACGATCCCGTCGGCAATCCCGCGGTCGACGTCGATCCGCCCGTCCTCCGTCAGCTCGAACCAGCGCAGTTCGGCACCGGTGCGCAGGCACAGCTCCTGCCACGGGATGAGGTTGGCGTGGTGCTCGGCGCGGGTGATGACGATGTTGTCGCCCTCCCGCAGCGTCATCCGTTCCTGGGCCCGACGCAGCTTCTCCGCGTGCTTGCGCCCGCCGCGAATCACGGACTCCCCACGCCCGCGTGAGATGTCGTCGAACGCGTAGGCAACGAGGTTGAGGGCCTCGGTGGAGTTTTTCGTCCACACGATCTCATCCGTATCGGCGCCGACAAAGCGCGCCACCGACGCGCGGGCCCCTTCGTAGGCCTCCGTGGACTCGGCGGCCAGCTGGTGGGATCCGCGCTTAACCGCGCCGTTGTGGTGCAGCTCCTGGCGGTCGACGGCGTCGATCACCACCTGCGGCTTTTGCGACGTGGCGCCAGAATCAAGATAAACGAGGGCCTCCCCGCCCTGCATACGACGTTGCAGGACGGGGAAATCCTCTCGCGGAGCAACAGAGTGCATTACTTCTCGAAACGCTCGTAACCCTCGGCCTCAAGCTGATCGGCGAGCTCGGGGCCGCCCGAGAGCGCCACGCGGCCGTCCACGAACACGTGCACGTGATCGGGCTTGATGTAGCGCAGGATGCGGGTGTAGTGGGTGATGAGCATGATGCCGTTGCCGTTGGTGGCATGGACACGGTTGACGCCCTCGGACACGAGGCGCAGCGCGTCGATGTCGAGGCCCGAGTCGGTCTCGTCCAGGACGGCGAACTTCGGCTTGAGCATCTCCATCTGGAGAACCTCAAGGCGCTTCTTCTCACCGCCCGAGAAGCCGACATTGACGTCGCGGCCGGCCCACTCCTTCTCCACCTTGAAGTTCACCATCGCCTCATCCAGCTCCTTGACCCACTGGCGCAGCTTGGGGGCCTCGCCGTCGATCGCGGTCTTGGCCGAACGCAGGAAGTTCGTGACGGTCACGCCCGGCACCTCCACCGGGTACTGCATGGCGAGGAACAGGCCAGCCTTGGCGCGCTCGTCGGCGGTGAGCTCAACGATGTTCTCCCCATCGAGGAGGATCTCGCCCTCGGTGATGGTGTAGCTCGGGTGGCCCGCGATCGCGTAGGCGAGCGTAGACTTGCCGGAACCGTTCGGGCCCATGATGGCGTGGATCGCGCCGTGCTCGATCGTCAGGTCAACGCCCTTGAGGATCGGCTTGGGGCCCTCGGCGGTCTCAACGGACACGTGCAGGTTCTTAATTTCGAGAGTAGACACGAGTTTTCTTCTTTTCTCTTGAGGATCAATAGTTACAGCGTGAGGAGGACGCTTTCGCCGTCCACCCGCACCGGATAGGTCTGGATCGGCACGGTGGCCGGTGGGGAGAGCGGCTCGCCAGTTTCCACACTGAAAGCCGCGCCATGACGGGTGCATTCGATTTCGTCATCGAAGACCTCGCCCAGGGAGAGCTTGAAACGCCCGTGCGAGCACTGATCATCCATGGCGAACCAGCGCCCGGCCTCCGTGTGGATCACCGCGATGTCCTTGCCATCCATGGTGAATCCCTCCACGGTTCCGGGTGCCACATCCGACACGGAGCAGATTGGCCGTTCGCTCATTCGGCAAGCTCCAGCACGATGTCGAGTTCCTTCTCAATGGACTCCATGAGCTTGGACTGCACCGACTCCACGCCGATCTGGTTGATGAGCTCGGCGAAGAAACCGCGCACTACCAGCCGGCGCGCCTGATCCTCCGGGATGCCGCGCGAGCGCAGGTAGAACAGCTGCTCATCGTCGAAGCGGCCGGTGGCAGAGGCGTGGCCGGCGCCCTCGATCTCGCCCGTCTCGATCTCCAGGTTCGGCACGGAGTCGGCGCGCGCGCCCTCGGTAAGGACCAGGTTGCGGTTGAGCTCATAGGTGTCCGTGCCCTCGGCGTTGGGCTGGATCAGCACGTCGCCGATCCACACCGAGTGCGCGTCATCGCCCTGCAGCGCGCCCTTGTAGGTGGCGTTCGACTTGCAGTTGGGCTGGTTGTGGTCCACGAGCAGGCGGTTTTCGATGTGCTGGCCGGCGTCCACGAAGTAGGCGCCCAGCAGGTTGACCTCGCCGTTTTCGCCCCCGAAGTCCACCGACGTGGTGGTGCGCACCAGGTCGCCGCCGAGCGAAACCACGATGTGCTTGAGGTTGCCATCCCGGGCCACGTGGGCGCGATTGGAGGAGGTGTGGACGGCGTCGTCGTCCCAATCCTGGATCGTGACGAAGGTCAGGTGCGCGCCGGACTCGACGTCGATCTCGATACCTTCGGCGAGCCGCGCCGAGCCGACGTGGTTGACCACAACAGTGGCCTCGGAAAACGGCTGGGCATCGATGAGCAAGTGGAGGGCCGACACGTCCTTCAAACCGGAGCCGTTGATGGTCACCACGACCTCGCGCTCCAGCTTCGTATCCTTCGGAAGGGTGAGGACGTAGGCATCTTTCGAGCTGTTCCAGGCGAGGGCGGCCACGCGGTCCTCCGGGGGCATGATGCGGCCGAGGCGGTCGTCGTCGTGCGTCACCTTCTCCAGCAACGACGGCTCGGAGGCACTGATGGCCGGGAGCTCGCCGGAGACCTCGTCGGCGAAGAAGTCCTCCATGCGCTCGAGCGGGGTGAAGCGCCACTCCTCCTCCGTGCCCTGCGGGACCGGGAAGTCCCCCAGGTTAAAGGAGAGCAAACGCTCCGCTCGAGACGCTGCGGGTTGAATGGTAGTCATCAGCCAACGGATCCTTCCATCTGAAGAGCAATAAGGCGGTTAAGTTCGAGCGCGTATTCCATCGGGAGTTCGCGGGCGATCGGCTCGACGAAGCCGCGCACGATCATCGCCATCGCCTCTGTCTCCTCGATTCCGCGGCTCATAAGGTAGAACAGCTGATCGGCCGACACCTTCGACACGGTGGCCTCGTGGCCCATCTCCACGTCGTCGGTACGCACGTCCACGTACGGGTAGGTGTCCGAACGCGAGATCTGGTCGACCAGCAGCGCGTCACAGAGCACGTTCGACTTCGAGTGGCGCGCGTTCTCGTTAACCTGGACCAGGCCGCGGTAGGAGGAGCGCCCGCCGCTGCGCGCCACGGACTTCGACACGATCGAACTGTGCGTATTCGGTGCGTTGTGCACCATCTTCGAACCGGTGTCCTGGTGCTGGCCCTCGCCGGCGAACGCGATCGAGAGGGTCTCGCCGCGCGCCTGCTCGCCCATGAGGTAGACAGCCGGGTATTTCATCGTCACCTTCGAACCGATGTTGCCATCGATCCACTCCATGGTGCCGCCCTGCTCGACCATCGCGCGCTTCGTGACGAGGTTGTAGACGTTGTTCGACCAGTTCTGGATGGTCGTGTAGCGCACGCGCGCGTCCTTCTTGACGAAGATTTCAACGACGGCGGAGTGCAGCGAGTCCGACTTGTAGATCGGGGCGGTACACCCCTCCACGTAGTGGACCGAGGAGCCCTCGTCGGCGATGATGAGCGTGCGCTCGAACTGGCCCATGTTCTCCGTGTTGATGCGGAAGTAGGCCTGGAGCGGGATCTCAACGTGGACTCCCTTGGGGACGTAAACGAACGAGCCGCCCGACCACACGGCCGAGTTGAGGGAGGCGAACTTGTTATCGCCCAGCGGGATCGCGGTGCCGAAGTATTCTTCGAAGATCTCCGGGTATTCCCTCAAGCCCGTGTCGGTGTCCAGGAAGATGACGCCCTGCTCTTCGAGGTCCTCGCGGATCTTGTGGTAGACCACCTCGGACTCGTACTGGGCGGCGACGCCGGCCACCAGGCGCTGCTTCTCAGCCTCCGGGATGCCCAGGCGGTCGTAGGTGCGCTTGATGTCCTCCGGGAGGTCCTCCCAGGTGGTGGCGGTCTTCTCCGTGGAGCGCACGAAGTACTTGATCTGGTCGAAATCGATGCCGGTCAGGTCGGCACCCCAGGTGGGCATGGGCCGACGCTCGAACATCTTCAGCGCACGCAGGCGCTTGTTCAGCATCCATTCCGGCTCGTTCTTCAGCGCGGAAATGTTGCGCACGACATCTTCGTTCAGGCCGCGCTGAGCGGACTCAGCTGCCGGATCCTTGTCATGCCACCCGTACTGGTAATTGCCAATGGAGGCAATCGTTTCTTCCTGGGTCAAACCCTCGTTTGTACCCGGTGCGGTTTGGGTCATCAGTTTCCTTCCGAGACGCCGCCGTGGGGCGGTGTAGTTGTTGCGCGTTCCGTAGAGCGCGACGATCGCGAACGAGTTCGCAAATTCTTGGGTAGCCCGAGCGGGATATTCGTGGTGCACACGTGCCCGCCCGCGGCGATGGTGGACAGTCGTTGAATCGGGACGTCGAGGAGGCGCGCGAAGGCCTCGGTTTCTGCCTCGCACAAGAGCGGGTAGTCCTCGGCGCTCTCGTGGATTGGGCAGTGGCCCTGGCAGATCTGGATGGCCAGCGCGTTCGGCCCGCCGCGGCGCAGGGTGGCCACGTACCCGTCGCGGTTGAGGGCGTCAGTGAGCGCGGCAGCGCGGACAGCTGGGGTGGTGCCGGCGGCGTCGAGGATCGGCCCGTAGCGCTTGACGAGCGATTCGGCGCGCGCCTGAATGAAGGCCTCCAGGCCCTCTTCGCCCATGGCGTTGCGGACGAACTCGAGCGCGTTACCTGCCAGGTCGGAATATCCCTGGCCAAGCTGGCTCTGACCCTCGGCGGTTGCGACGTACTTGCGCGACGGGCGGCCGCGCCGGGCGTGAGCGCGCACCGGGGCGTCGTATTCTTCGATGAAGCGGTCCTCCACGAGCACTCCGATGTGGCGACGCACGGCCGCGGGGGTGAGGACGAGGATCTTGGCAAGTTCCCCGGCGGTAATCGGCCCGCGTTCGACGATCAGACGCAGAATCTGCCCGTACGTTCCTTGGTCATTCACTCGCTTCACCTCCTTGCGCCATTAAGAAACATGATCGTTGCTTTAATGTGAAATCTCAAGTCGACCCGCGGGCAGCGACACCGTACATATTCACATTCGCAGTGCGCGAAGAAGGCGCCAAGTAGCCG
The DNA here is from genome assembly GCF_001808405.1 of Trueperella sp. HMSC08B05. Taxonomy (NCBI): domain Bacteria; kingdom Bacillati; phylum Actinomycetota; class Actinomycetes; order Actinomycetales; family Actinomycetaceae; genus Trueperella; species Trueperella sp. HMSC08B05. Next base: position 246,556 of record NZ_KV793231.1, read on the forward strand.
CCCTCATGCGAGAGCGGGCGCGCGCCTCGGGGCGTCGGAGCGCTAGTTCGTCAGCGGGAGGCGAACCTCGTCGTCGGCCTTGAGACCGCGGCTGAGGGAGACGTTCGCGGCGAGTATGCCCGCCACCAGGCTGGGGCTGGACAGCTCCTGGCGTAGCACGGCGTTCGTGACCGCATTCAGCCCGAACCACTCGACCACGATCTCGGCCTCCTCCTCTCGTCGCGTAAAGGACGGCGAGGGCCGGTGGGTGAGGTCGAAGGCGAGGAACACCCCCAGGTCCTCATCCGACACCCCGGGCGAGGTGACGAAGTTGATCACGCGGTACCAGGAGGTGGCCACGTAATCCGTCTCCTCCTGCAGCTCGCGGGCGGCCGTCAGCACCTCGGCCTCCCCCTCCGCATCCCGCAGGCCCGCGGGGATTTCCCACATGATACGCCGCGGCGCGTGGCGGTACTGGCGAATGAGGAGCACGTCCCAGTCCTCCCCCGGCGACTCCGAGGGGCGTAGCGCGACAATCGCCACGGCGTCGTCGTGATTCATCCACTGCCGGCGCGCCCGGTCGCCGGCCGCGAACTCGATCTCGTCGTCAAAGATGGTGAAAATCGGGCCGCGGAAGCGCTCCACACGGTCGGTGAGGCGGACGTGGCCCGGGGCGGGAATATCGCGCAGTTCAGGTTTCACTCTTCCAGCCTAGCGCGTGAGGCTGGCGAGCGCCTGGCGGTCGGTGGCGTACAGGGCCGCGGCGGAGGCTCCAATGATCACGACGCCGCCCGCGCACGCCGCGCCCAGCGCCGCAGGTATCGAGCTGCTCCCGGCGAGGACCCACTCGACGAGTGCCCAGGCACCCGCTCCTGCGAGGGCCACGACCGGGGCAAGGAGCAGGGAGCGGGCAATCCCGGCGAGGGCCTGAGGGCCGAGCGAGGCCCGGATCATGGCGAGCACCGCCACGCCGCCGACCGTCAGCCCCACTGACATGGCGATCCCGATCCCGGTGAGCATTCCCGTGCGTCCGCCCATCCCGGCCGCGTGCATGATCGCGAGGCAGACCACCACGGCGCCCCAGCCCACCGAGTTGGCGAGGATGACACGGCGCGCCTCTCCACGCGCGTAGAGCACCCGAACGCCGTGGTAGAGCAGCGAAAAGCCGATGAGGCCCACGGCCATCGACCGCATGGCGGCATCGAGCCCTGCGATGTCGCGCCCCACCTCGAGCACGATCTTCGCCGGCCGCGCAAGCACGATGAGAAGGGCCGCGCAGACGATCCCCATGGCGAGCACCAAGCGCGTGGACTGGGCCACCAGCCGCTGCAGCTGATCCCCCATCGCGGCCGAGATCCGGGGGAAGGTGACGGTGGCGATGGGAACGGCCAGCACGGCATAAGGCACCATGAAGATGGCGTAGGCGTAGTTGAAGGCGGCGTACGTGCCCGAATCACCCGAGTGGTTGGCGCTGAGCATGATCGCGATGATGGCGATCTGCTGGGCGGCGAGCGCCCCGAGGCCGGCCGCCCCGAGGCGCAGAGTCTCGCGTCCCACACCCGACGGGAACGTGAAGGTTGGCCGCAGGCGCACGTACCGCCCTGCCACCGCGAGCTGGGGCAGGGAGAAAAGCACCACCCCGAGCGTCGTCCCCCAGGCCAGCAGGGCGACGTCGGCGCCCGTGAGCTCCCCGGGGTCGGCGAAGGCCGGCACCCGGGTGGCGTAGAGCAGGAACATCGCGGTAACCGACAGCGAGGACAGGAGCGGGGAGAGCGCGGGCCAGAAAAAGCGGTCGTGGCTGTGGAGCACGCCCGTGGCCACCACCGACAGCCCGTAGAGCGGCACCTGGACGGCGAACACACGTAGCAAGAGCGCGGCCAGGTGCTGGGTGGCCGGGTCGGCCTGGGGCAGGAGCAGGGCGGTGAGCGGGCCAGCGAGGAGCGCCACGACGACCGCAACGCCCGTGCCCACGCTCAAAATCCACGTGGCGAGCGCGGAGGCGGTCTGCCCCACCAACCGCTTGTCCCCGCGCGTGACGAAGCGGGACAGGATGGGGATGACTGCGCCGGCCAGCGCGCCGCCGGCAGCCACTTCGAACAGCACGTTCGGCACGGTGTTTGCCGTGTCGTAGGCGGTGGCGATGGCGGAATCGGACAGGGCCCACGATTGGGAGAGCTTGCGCAGCAGGCCGAAGACGCGCGAGAAAAGCGTGAGGGCGGCCACCAGCCCGGCCGCCCCGGCAAGTGCCCGCCCCGAGCGCATCATGCCCGGCCCAGGTTATCGAACTCGCGTAGCACCGGCGTGTTCTCGATGACAGCCGAGAAGGAGACCTTTTCCGAGGCCGCGGTCAGCGCGATGAGCCCGGCAACGGCCGCGCACTTGCTCCGCATCGGCAACGCGGTGAGTGCCACGCCGAGGTGCGCGCCGATCGCGTTGGCGCCCAGGTCACCGAGCATCTTCTTCCCCAGCAGGTCCTCACGGATGCCCGCCTGCGCGGCCCCAAGTGAGACCTGCGCCAACGGCGTGGCCGGAAGGGCGGCGCAGGCTGCAAGTGAGGCAACCTTGCGGGCGCGGCCCGGGCGCAAATCGAGCAGATTGATGAAGTTGGCACTGAGCGCGATGAGGGCGGCATCCAGCGCCTTCTCCCCCGAGTGCGTGCCCGTAAGGGCCCCCGCGCCCAGCGCGCCCGCGCCGATCGCCGCAATCTTCAGCAGGCCCGAAGTCAGCTTACCCTCTTTCAGCGCGCCCAGGTGCCCGTGAAAACCCTTGCCTTGGGCGGGAAAGCGATCCTCCAGATGGTCATCGATGTAGCCCGCGCCGGCCGCGGCGAGCGTGGCAACAAGCGTAGCTGTCGACTGCCGCGCACCCGCCCGCATCCCCGTCACGGGACAGGGCAGCGCGGCCACCAGCGTGCCCGCCAGCAGGCCGGCCGCCGTCTCCAGACCGCCCGTCAGCGACACCTTCCGTCCGGCGAAGTTCGTCCGCTCCCAGCCCGGCAGCCGCCTCGCCAGCCCGTGGCGCGCCACGACACTACCGGCTATCGCGCCGGCCACACCCATCATGCGTTATCGGCTTCGTCCGACTCCCCCGCATCAGCGGGCTCCTCGGCAGGCTGCGAATCCTCGCTTGGCTCTGCCGCGGGCTCCTCGGCAGGCTCAGCAGGTTCGGCAGGCGCCGCCTGGGCGGGGGCCTCCGTGCGAGCTCCCATGATCGCCTGGGCGCCCGCGTCGAGGCCAAGGTGGACCAGCTGGTCTCGAAGTTCGTTCGCCACCGCGATCGCCGCGTTGATCTGGCCGACCACGGTGTCAGGCGAGTCGATCGTCGACACCGGCGCCCCGGCCTCGCGCAACACCTTCACCACGTCCGTGTCCGAGTTCGCCGCGCCCGCCACCGCGGCAGGCCCGCGCGTGCCGAGCTCGGTGACGAGCGCGCTCCACGTCTGGGTGGTGTACTGCTGCTGGGCCACCGCGTCGGCGTCGGCGTCGGCGGGCATGTCGACGTCGGGCGCGAAGACGAGCACCGCGTCAGCGGCCTCCCCCAGGCCGTCAATCGCAAGCATCGGCGTGTCCGTGCCCGTCATGAGACCGGCCAACGTGTCGTGCTTGGCGGCCCCCTCGCGCACGAGCGCGTTGAGCGCCTGCGCAAGCACCAGGTTTGTATCGGCGTCGTCGGCCACGCCCGGCACGTAGGAGCGGATCTGGTCGGAGAAGGTGGAGCGGAACGACGTCGTCGACGCCGCCGTCCATGCCTCCGTCACACTCGCCTGGCCGGTCACCTTGGCGCCCGCGAGCTCAAGCTTGGCGCGCGCCGCGCTCACATCGGCCTCCACCACGCCCGGTAGTACGACGATCGCCACAGTGCGGCCCGTCAGCGTGCCCTCCACCAGGCTCGGCGCGATCTCATTGAATGCCTGGTCCTGGGAGTCGATGGCCTGGGCGAGGTCCGCGTTTTCCTGCTTGAGGTTCTCGTTCGTCACGCGCAGGTCAGCCACCTGGCCCTGCAGCACGTTGCCGATCGAGTTCTGCAACGGCCCTGCTCCCAGGATGATCCCGATCGCGAGGGCGAAGAAGACGGAGATGAGCGAAACTAAGTGATACCTAAAATCAACCACGATGAGACCCTAAAATAGATTCTTGATCCAGATGATCAGATCAGACCACCACACGTTACTCAGGTCGAACGCGATCCGCCCCAGCTCCGTGGCGGACACCGCCGCGACCACGCCGGCCACCCCGGCGATGATTAGCAACGCGATCTGCCAATTCGAGATGCGCGACCTGTAGAGCCGGCTCACGCCGCGCGCGTCAACCAGCTTCGAACCGACCTGAAGACGGGTCAGGAACGTCGAAGCCATGCCCCGCCTGCCCTTGTCCAGGAAGTCCATGAGATTCGAGTGCGTGCCCACGGCAACCAGCATGCTGGCGCCCTTGCCGTCGGCCAGCAGCATCGCGATATCCTCCGACGTGCCGGCCGCCGGGAAGATCACGTGCTCCACGCCCAGGTCCTCCACGCGCTTCTCCCCCGGCGCGTTCCCGTCGCGGTAGGCGTGCACCACGACCTCGGCGCCCGAGCGGATCGCCTCATCCGACACCGAATCCATGTCGCCAATCACCATATCGAGCTTGTATCCGGCCTCGAGCACGGCGTCGGCGCCGCCGTCCACGCCCACGATAATCGGGCGGTACTCGCGAATGTAGGGGCGCAGCGTGCGCAGGTCTTCCTTGTAATCGTGCCCGCGCACCACGATCAGCACGTGGCGCCCCTCAAACTGTGTGCGCACGGCCGGCATTCCCGCGCCGTCCAGGATGAGGCTCTGTTCCTTTTCCAGGTACTCCATCGTGTTGTTCGCGAACGCCTTGAGCTGCACGGTCATCCCAGCCCGGGCCGTGGTTTGGTTCGCGTCGATGGTCTCCTGGGTCTGCACGTCGCCGTGGCTGATAAGCGTGGTACCGCGGTAAACCTCACCCTCGGGCGTAATGCGTAGCGAGTGGCCCTCGTGGATGTCCATGATCCCCGAACCCAGGTTATCGATCACCCAGATGCCGGCGTCGTGCAAAATCTGCGGGCCCATGTTGGGGTAGCGGCCCGAGGTGGACTTGGCGGCGTTCAGCACCGCGGCCGGCTGCTTTTCCACCAGGCCCTCGGCGGCCACGCGATCGATATCCTCATGGTCGATCACCGCGATCTCGCCTGGGCGCAGGCGTTTGACTAGATTCTTCGTGCGCGAATCGACCCGGGCGACTCCCGTGAGCTCCCCCGTTGCGATCTCCTCGACACGACGACGCTTAAACATCATGCCTTCATCATGACACAACAGCACCCGAAATGAGCTCAGCCGCGTGCGTGCGCGCCACCTCCGATTCGGCGTGCCCGGACAGCATTCGCGCCAGTTCCGACACCCGCTCCTCGCCCTCGACCACCACGACGTCCGTGGAGGTCGTCACGCCCTCGCTCTTCTTCGCGACCACGACATGGTGGTTCGCGTACGCCGCCACCTGTGCCAGGTGGGTGACGGTAAGGACCTGGCTGGCACGTCCCACCTTCGCCAGGCGCTCACCCACCGAAAGCGCCGTCTTTCCGCCGATTCCAGCGTCCACCTCATCGAAGATGAAGGTGTGGTCGGGGCGCGGGTCGGCATTGAGGGTGACTTCGAGGGCAAGCATGATGCGCGAGACCTCGCCGCCCGAGGCGGCCACGCTGAGCGGCAGGTCCGGGGCTCCGCGGTGGGCGCGCAGGAGGAAGCTCACCGAATCGATGCCGTGGCGCGCCGGCTCCTCTCGCGGCTCAACCGCAACGCTAAATGTGGCGTCTTTCATGGCCAGATCGTGCAGCTCGGCCGTGACCATGGCCCCGAGTTTCTCGCCCGCGGTGCGGCGGGCGGCCCGGAGCTTGCGACCGGCGTCCATGAGCGTCTTGTGTGCCGCGCGCACCTGCTCCTCGAGCTGTACCAGGTGCTCCTCGGGCGCCGCGAGCTGGGCGAGCTTGGCGTCGGCCGCGCCGCGCTCGGCCAGGATCTCCTCGACCGTCATCCCGAGGTCACGCTGGAGGGAGCGCAGCTCGGCGCGCCGGGCGTGGATGGAGTCGAGCTCCTCCGGGTCGGCGTCCAGCCCCGACAGCTTCACGCCGAGCGCGTTCGTCACGTCCGAGGCCAGCAACGAGACCTCGCGCAGCTGATCCGATAGGGCGCCCAATTCAGCGTCGGCGTCGCGAACCTGCGCCAGCAGCTCGGCCGCGGCGTCGATCGCGCCGAGCGCCCCGGCGTCGTCGGAACCGGACAGCGCCGCGATCGAGCCCGCCATCGCCGAACGCAGGTCCTCAACGTTCTCGAGCACGAGCGCGCGGGCCTTGAGCTCGTCCTCCTCGCCGGCGCGCGGCTCGACGGCATCCACCCGCTTGACCAACGCCTCCAGCGCCAGCCGCTCGGCGGCCGCCTGGCGCATGTCCGCCTTGAAGTCCGCTAGCAGCTCCTCGCTCTCCCGCGAGGCCGCCCACGCCGCCTCGTAGCCTGCGCGGGCCGCGGCGAGCTTCTGCCCGCCGAACGCGTCGAGCGCGTGGCGCTGCTGGGCCTCCGAACGCAACTTGAGCTGGTCGGCCTGGCCGTGGACGGTGATGAGATGCTCGGCGATCTGCTCAAGCAGCTTGACCGGCACCGACTGCCCACCCGCATACGCGCGCGACCGTCCCTTCGCCGGCACGTTCCGCGCCAAGATCACGGCCGCCTCGTCGCCCTCGACGTCGACGACGCCACCCGCGTTTTCCACCAGCTCCACCACCGGCGAGTCGGCGCGGACCACGAAGGTGGCCTCGACGCTCGCAGCCGTGGCGCCCTGGCGCACCCGGTGAGGCTCGGCCTTGGCTCCCATGAGCAGGCCGAGCGAGGTCAGCGCCATGGTCTTGCCCGCGCCCGTCTCGCCCGTAATCGCGGTCATCCCGCGCGAAAGATCAACGTGGGCGGACTCGATGACGCCCAGATTCGAGATACGCAGTTCGTCGATCACGCCTCATCCTTTGGTCGGCGCCAGCCCTCAACCGGAAGGTGGAACTTGCGCACCAGCCGCCCGGAGAAGGGCGAATCGTTGAGGCGGGCGAGCCGCACGGGGTGGCCGCCCTTGACGGCCGTGATGAGCGAGCCCTCCGGCGCCTCGATGTTACGCCGCCCGTCAAACCACACCACGGCGTTATCGGAGCGGATGTAGACCTCGAGCGTCGACTCCTTCGACACCACCAGTGGCCGGGCGAAGAGCGCGTGGGCCGCGATCGGGGTGAGTAGGAGCGCCTCCACGTCCGGCCACACGATCGGGCCGCCGGCGGAGAAATTGTAGGCGGTGGAGCCCGTGGGCGTGGACAGGAGCACGGCGTCGGCCTTGAACGAGGACAGCCCGCGGCGGTCCACCCCGATGTCGGCCTCGATCATGCGCATGTGCGGGCCCTTCTCCACCGAGGCCTCGTTCAGCGCCCAGTCGGTCTTCGTGGAGCCGTCGGGGAAGGTGACCGTGACGTCGATCGTGAGGCGGGAGTCAACCGTCCACTTGCGCGCCACCACCGCCTGGACCACCAGGTCAAAGGCCTCCGGGTCCTCCTCCGCGAGGAAGCCGACGTGGCCAAAGTTGATGCCGAGGATCGGTGTCTCGTACGGGCGGGCCAGCTCGGCGGCCCGCAGGATCGTGCCGTCCCCGCCGATGACGAGCAGGAGGTCGGCGTCGGGAAGGCGATCCAGGTCCTCGTCCACCCAGAAAGAGTCGGCGCCCGCGGCGGCGAGCCGGTCACGCGCGACCCGCGCCTCGTGGCGCGCCTCGTCCCGGCGCTCGTGCGTGACGACTCCTACGCAAACACTCACTGGCCCTCCCAACGCGCGCCGGCCGGCCCCGAGGCCACCGCGTCCTCGATGGCCGCCTCGAGCCGATCACCCAGGTCGGTCCCACCGGCTTTCATGTGCAAGAAGTATTCTACATTCCCCGCCGGCCCGGGTAGCGGGGAGGGCGCCACCGCGCATACCGCCAAGCCCGACTCGCGCCCCGAGCGCGCCACATTGAGTACCGTTTCGACATGATGGGCCGGGTCGCGCACCACCCCGCCCGCGCCCAGGCGTTCCTTGCCGATCTCAAACTGCGGCTTGACCATGAGCAGGAAGTCCGCCGTATCACTCGCACAGCGGGCAAGCGCCGGAATGACCAGGGTGAGCGAAATGAACGACAGGTCCCCCACCACCAGGTCCGGCGCCGGCGCCACGTCCTCGGGTTGGAGCGTGCGCACGTTCGTCCGCTCCATCACCACGACGCGCGGATCCTCCCGCAGCCGCCACAGCAACTGGCCGTAGCCGACGTCGACAGCGAGCACCTCACTCGCCCCGCGGCGCAGTAGCACGTCAGTGAAACCGCCCGTCGAGGCGCCAGCATCCAGCGCACGCACCCCCTTCACCCGTGGCGCGTCCGCGCCCAGGTAGTCGAGCGCGCCGATGAGCTTGTAGGCACCGCGCGAGGCGTAATCGTCCCGCTCGCCCTCCTTGACCACGAGCGGCAACGCCGGGTCCATCTGTCGGGCCGGTTTCGTCACCTCCATCCCGTCGAGATACACCCTGCCGGCATGGATGAGGTCCGCCGCCTCCGAGCGCGAACGCGCCAGCTTGCGGCGGACCAACTCGGCGTCCACCCGAATGAGCTTGGCCATCTACGCCTGCGCCCGATTCAGCCGGATCGTCAGCTCCTGGTGAATCTTCTCCAGGTCCGCGATCTGCTCCTCGCGCTCCTTGCTAGGGAGCGCCTCGAGGGTTTGGGCCACGTTGATGCGCTGCGGCATCGGGGTACTCATCAGCGCACGACCTTCAGCTCCGGCAGCCACGCCAGCTCCTCGCGCGGCGTGCCCTCGTCGATCGCGTGCCACACGGCCGCCACCGCCGCCCGGTACTCGTCGAGCGTGACGGTGGCCGCGGCATCGGCGTCGTTGATCACCAGACGGCCGGCCTCCAGGCGCGCCCATGCCCCGCGGCACACGAAGTCCTCGCCCTCGGCGACGACGGCCGGGGCCGGCTCGCTCAGGTCCGACATGTCGATCGCCAGGTAGGTGGGGCGCTCGGAGTCGATGGCGAGCATGATGTCGCGCGCCTGGCTCACGCCCGTAAGTACGTGCAAGGACGGCAGGCCGCCCGCGTTCGCGCCCGCGATGTCGGTGTTGAGGCGATCGCCCACGCACAGCGGGTTGGCCGCCGCCGTCTCCTTCATCGCCAGGCGGTACATGTCCGGTGCGGGCTTGCCCGAGCTCAGCGGCTGGACCCCGGTGGCATGGATGACCGCCGCCACCATCGACCCACACCCCAGGTACTGCCCGCGCTCAAGCGGCAACGTCGCATCTAGGTTGGTGGCCACGTACAGCGCGCCGGCCCGGATCGCCAGCGCGGCCTCGGACAGCTCACGCCACGACAGGTCCTTCGACAGGCCCTGGATCACCGCGTCGGGCTGATCGTCGGCCGACTCCACCACCTGCAGGTCCGTGCGCTCCAGCTCGTAGAAGAGGCCCTCAGTGCCGAGCGGCAGCACCTTCGAACCGGGCGCCACGTGCTCGAGCAGCTGGGCGACGCCCGTGCGTGAGCTCGTGTAGATCTCCTCGTCTGCCGCCTCGATCCCCACGGCCTCAAGCTTCTTCGAGACCGACGGTGGGGATGCCATCGAGTTGTTCGTAATGAACGCCTGGCCCACGCCCTTGGCACGCGCCTGCGCGAGGCTCGCCGCCGCGTTCTCTACCGGGAGCGTGCCACGGTAGCACACCCCGTCCAGGTCGAGGAACAGGTAGTCGAATGCGTCAATCAGCGGCTTGTCAGTATTTCCCAGACTCATGCGTCCTCCTCATTCAGATCCAATTCCTGGTCCTCCTCGAGCGCGACGTCAAGGGCGTCACCGAAAAGGTCGTCCTGGACGAACTCTTCGTCCGCTTCTGCCTCCGCTTCGGCTTCTTCCGCGGGCGCCTCAGGCTCAACGACGTCGGCCTCAACAGGTGCGAGCTCAGGATCGACCAGCTCATCGCTCACGACCTCGTCGGCGTTATCCTCCAGCTCGTCGGCTAGCTCCTGGGCGAGTTCCTCCTCAAGCTCGGCCTCGAAGTCGGTCGCATCGTTAACCTCGAGGGCCTCTGAGAGCTCCGAGTCCTCATCGGCCTCAGGATCCTCCACATCGGCGGACTCAGCCTCATCGGAGGAATCCGAGGTGGTGTCAGCTCCGGCGACCGGCTCGACATCGTCAAGCACGTCGTCGAGGTCAACCATGATGTCGCCACCCTCGCCCTCGTAAATCGGCGCCCAGGTGGCGCGCAGCTCCTCGGCCTCGTCCGCGCGGCCGAGCTCCTCAAGGCGGTCGGCCTTGATCAGCTGGACGCGCGCGGCAAGCTCCTCCGGCAGATTCTCCACGATGATTTTCTCCAGGACGGACAGGCCGCCCTCAGAGTTTCCGGTCTCCGCACGCGCGCCGGACGTCACCAGCGCCAACTCGATCTGTCCCTCCGCCTTAAGGCGCTGCAGCGGGATGCCCTCGATGAAGCGCAGCGCCTTCTCGGGTCGGCCCAGGCCACGCTCGGAATCGGCCTCAAGGGGAACGTGCGTGTAATCGTCGCTCATGCGACGGTAGGTCCGTAGCTCGCGCAGCGCTTCCGAGTAGCGCCCGGTAGCGTAGGCCGTAAGGCCGAGTGCCTCGCGCACAACATCGATGCGAGCCGCGCTCTTGTAGGCGGCACGTGCGTGCTCATAGGCGATCTCCGGGTCGATATCAAGCATCTCGCCGGCGTAAACCAGGTGGCGGGCAACGCGCTCGGCGTTGTCCTTGTTGAGCGAGCGTAGCTGCTTGCGTGCACCGGCATCGAGCGCGTCCGCCGTGATGGATTCAGGGATCTCAAGCCTGTCCTGCTCGACATTGCGGCGGACCTGCTCCTGATTGCCAGCCTCGTCGAAACGCTTCTCACGGCGCTCGTCTCGTTCACGATTCCAGTTGCCGTGCCGGCGGCCGTCGCGATCCCAGGACCCACGGCGGTCATTGCGATCGTTCCGGTCACGATTCCAATTACCCCGTCGATCATCACGGCGGTCATTGCGATCCCGACTCCAATTACCATCACGACGGTCGTTACGGTCTCGGTTCCATTTGCCACGATCATCACGCCGATCATCACGGTAGGAAGGACGACGATCCTTACGGCGCTCGGAGCGCTCATTGCGATCCCAGGAACCCCAACGATCATTGCGGTCGTCATTGCGGCTCCAGTTGCCACGTTTGCTACCGCGGTCATCTCGGTCCCAGTTACGACGCTCGCTGCGGTCGCGGTACCAGTTACCCTCGCGGCGGTCGTTACGGTCGCGATTCCAATTACCACGATCATCGCGCCGCCCCTGGCGGTCGTCGCGATCCCACGAACCACGCCGATCATTGCGATCATTACGGTCGCGGTTCCACGAGCCCTGACGGTCACGATCCGACCTAAAGCCTTGCCGACCTCCGGAACGCTTCGAGGCCGAGTTCCACCCAGAGGAACGGCGCTCGCCACGCTGGGAGTTGTCGGAGTTATCGTATTGAGACATAGATTCCTCACGGTTTAAGTTTTCAAACAACAGCATTCAACGCTTCTAGCCTACCGGAGATAGCGCCTGCGAATCCGATCGATCGCTGTAAGACGCATGACACCGGCTGCACGGTAGATCAGACGCTCGGCGGGTGCGGCAGCGTACACGGCGCCGCTTCGGACGGTCAAGCTTGAGCCCTCCGCCGCGCCGTGACGACCACCAGAAGCATCCTGCCCAGCGCAAACCACTTCGCGATACAACTCGTGACTCTGGCACCTGCCAGACCCGATTAGAAAAAAGTAGCCCGATATACTCACGAGTTGCGTCGGGCTCGGGGTATGAAAAAGGAGAGGGGGCCTGGACAATTATGACCAGACCCCCCCTATCAAGTTTGGTGACGGCGGTGTCCTACTC